>NZ_JBALOP010000047.1:0-67799 GCF_036962685.1 Bacillus sp. JJ1566
TCAGAGTGTCGACAAAAGGCATTTGGGAATTCACTTATTCCCAAATGCCTTTTATTTTTTTCTTTTTTATTAAAATTGGCCACTATTTTTGAGTATATACCGTACCAGCTTGCATATGTTTTATGCAATCCTTGGACTTACCCAAGTCCAATTTGCTAGTTTCTTTAAATTCATTGCAGCAAAAGTTAGCATCGCCTGCATGGACAATTTTTTTAACCCCCTCAGGGTTGTCCATCGCATACCATGCTTTTCTTTTGCATCAGCAAAGACGCGTTCAATAGATTCTTTTCGACGAGCATATATTTCTTTTACCTCTTCAGTGTGACGAAGGTGGTCAGTTTCTTCCACATAACCTTCCCAGATGTGACGCTGTATTAACTTCTGGTGATTTTGACTTTGAGTACACTGTTCTAATAAAGGACAATTTACGCACTTTAAAGGATCGGACTTGTACTGTCGGTATCCTTCCTTCGTCGTAGTTGTGTAAGCTAATGTCTCTCCTTGCGGACAGATATAGCAATCAAAGTGCTCATCATAAACATACTCATGTTTACGCATGAATCCTTCCTTCGTTTTGGGACGTGTATAAGGAAGAGCAGGAGTAATGCCATTTTCTATTAGGAAATGACAAATTGCAGGTGTTTTATAAGCAGCGTCGGCAGCAACAGCAAAAGGTTTCATTACTTTATCCATAATCGATTCGACCAATGGTTGAAGCATATGACTATCATGAATATTCCCTGGCGTTACAATTGACCCTAACACAAAACCATTTCGGTCCGCAGCGGCATGAAATGAATAGGCAAATTGTTTTGTTCGTTCATCTTTTACGTAATATCCACTTTCAGGGTCGGTTGTACTTTCCTTAATCTCCTTAGTTTCTTCTTTTTCAAATTTTTCAGTCGGGAATGGTTTCTTACCATGGTCTATACGATCCTGATTTAACTCTTCTTGAAGCTTCGCTTCATAAGCACGAGCTTCCTTTCGTACGACTTTCTTTTCAAATTTACGTTTATTAGCGCTCGCTTTTACATGCGTTGAATCAATAAATACATGATCAGCGCTTAATAAGTCCTTATCTGTAATCTCTTTTAAAATACGGTAGAAGATCTGTTCAAATAAATCTGTATCCTTAAAACGACGTTCATAATTTTTACCGAAGGTAGAAAAGTGGGGAACAGTTGTGTGAAAACCAAAACCCAAAAACCAACGGTAAGCTACATTCGTTTCAATTTCCTTGATTGTCTGCCTCATTGAACGTATGCCAAAAACGTACTGAATAAATGTCATTTTAATCAGCACAACTGGATCAATACTTGGACGACCTAAAGTTGAATAAAGGTTTTCAACCAATGGGTATATGAAAGAGAAATCAATAGCTGCTTCAAGCTTTCTCACAAGGTGATCTTGCGGTACCACTTGATCCAGTGTAATCATTTCCAATTGTTCTCTATCTAAGTTATTATTTCTCGACATCATTTTCCCATCACCCCTAATATTCTCTATAAATATTGTAAATTAAAAAAGACTGTAGGCAAACTCGAAATTTTTCGAGTTTGTCTACAGTCTGAGGCATTGCAAATGCAATGCCTTTTTATTGTTTCACATGTCCTTTACATTTTGGACTGCAAAATGATACGCAAAAGTCAGGACTTTTGATATACAAAATTAATTACAAATACTATTTTTCTCCCTGTCAACCGAACGGGTTAGTTCTAATTTAGGACGGGGTTAAAAATATGTTTGCTTATTACTAATTGACTCTAAGCAAGGTCCTCGTTCTTTACTAATTCTTTCGCATTTTTACCATTAGCTATGATTTTACCCCCAATATTAAGTTCCTTCACTTCGCCGCCTTCCAATGCGTAACTTGTAACACCATCACCGTGCGTAATT
This sequence comes from Bacillus sp. JJ1566, assembly GCF_036962685.1. Lineage (NCBI taxonomy): Bacteria > Bacillati > Bacillota > Bacilli > Caryophanales > Bacillaceae > Bacillus > Bacillus sp. JJ1566. Next base: position 1,897 of record NZ_JBALOP010000047.1, read on the forward strand.
ATGTCTCCATTAACAGTTAAACTTTCAATTTTGCCCCCTGATTTAATACTTATGGCATTTGCCGCAAGCTCCATGACTACACCTTTAACCAGTGAATTACCGATAGACCCATAGGTTGCGACATTTTCTTCAATTATCATATACCAATGGGTTTACTAACTTGTATTCCAATAGAACCATCCCCATAGGTTGTAATGGATTTAAATTTAATATTTTCAACAGTCCCGTCATATTGGTTAAATCCTCTTGCTCCTATTCCATATGTAATAATATCCTGCGCCATGAAATCTTTTACTGTTCCAAAATTTACAAATCCAATGCCGCTTGGTCCATAAGATATGACCGGACGATGGCTAATCCATTTTTCAATTTTTCCCCATGTATCCAGCACCATGTCATTCACACCGTAAGTCACAATCTCGCCATGATGTTCAACTAGTTTTGCTTCCACGCCATACACAATGAATACTGCCGCGGTAATAATATCAGCTGTCCCATATGGCAGCATTCCATTTGAATAGACAGCACCTGTAGTTAGTGATTCTAAATTAACCTTGCCACCTTCATCCCCAAATCCACAAATGAAAATACCCGAGCCAATTACAGGGGCGTTTTTACTGCCTATGGAGATGTTTGTTAATTTACAATCAATTTGACTGTTAGGATCTGAATTAAAGTTGTATACAGTCATTGCTCCTTGGTACACATTAACGCCATATTTTTGAGGTTGCTCACTATAATGTCTCGAATCGCAAGAAGTAATGTGGATATTGTTACCATAAAGGTTAATTCTGTCCGTTCCTTGCCTTGAAATAACTGAAACCTGACCGGTAATATGCAATTTTTCAAAGACAAGATTCCCCATATCTGGAATACCACATACTGTATAAATAGCTCGGTTTGTCTGTTTTGTCATTATAGTTAGGTTTGAGATACTATTGTTGCGAGCCACTCCAAAACCATCACTATTATTGAAGCTTACAATACATGTCTCAATACTTTTTCCAGTTACTTGATAGCCTTCAGGTAGAGTGATTGAATGAGGAGAAAGAATGGATCCTTGTACTTCTAATATTTGCGGCACATTTTCAGAAATAGCATTCAATAATTCTAATAATGTAGTTATTTTTGTTACTTTCATTTTTTACATTCATCCTTACATTTTGTTCTATTTATCACAAAGTTATGATGTCCAATTTATAGAGTGGTATCCTATCTATAAATAGTTCCTAATGTCCAATTAAGTTACTTATTCATTCGAAAATAAAATATCTTCAATTCAAGAGTCTTGAATTGACCGCACTTTCATTTGATGCTATTATAATGTCATACAAGAAGGTTAACAATTCCATTAGGTGATACATAAGGAAAGGTAAACTTAAAAGGAGTTTAATAACGTGGAAAATATGAATAGTACCCTAGATTATTTTGACAAATCCATTGGCTCTGATTTAGCGAAACAAAGACAAGTAGAAGAACAAAATGAAACATATAGATTGATAGCTGAAAATACAACAGATTTAATTAGCCTCATTGAAGTGGATGGTTCTTTTCAATATGCTTCTCCTTCCTTTGAAGCTATTTTAAAATATGACTTATCTTCCATGAAATTCTTAAATCTTTTTGAGCTAATACATCCAGATGATCGGGAGATGGTTAGCAAGGAAATAAGGATTTTTTGCAAGCGGAAAAAGACAGTCAGACATATTGAAATTCGAATCCGTGATAACAACGGGGATTATATTGATATAGAAGCCAGTTTTAGTGTCATTGACAAATCATCATTTTCTAAAAACGATTTGATTCTAGTAGTCATGCGTGATATTCGATTCAGGAAGATATTCGAACAGAAAATATATCATTTAGCGTTTCATGATACATTAACAAATCTGCCGAATCGACGATCTTTTATGAATGAATTAAATAGGGAGATTCTCGACAGGAAAAATAGATCCTCGTCGTCTAAAATGTCCGTCCTGTTTATTGATCTAGATAATTTTAAGTCGATTAACGATCAGTGGGGCCATGATGAGGGTGACCAAATACTAATTGAAGCTGCAAGAAAAATAAAGGACGCTATTCGCCCAAGCGATGTAGTAGGACGTGTAGGCGGGGATGAATTTATCGTATTGTTAAAGGATATAAAAGATGAAGAGGATTTAAAAAAATACGTGAATCGTATTCTAACGACATTTAACTCCCCAATCTTTATTTCTGGGCAGGAGCATATTATGACATGCAGCATCGGGATCGCTACTTATCCCAACGACGGTGATACTTCAAGGGAACTGATTAAGAATGCAGATGATGCTCTTTATAGCGTCAAAAATAAAGGGAAGAATCATTATTTAATCTTTAATAGTAAAATTAAAAATGAATCCTTAGAACGCAGGCTGTTAGAAAATGCATTAAGAAATGCCATAAAAGAAGAACAATTTTATCTAGAATACCAGCCTAAACTAAATATTTCTACTAAACAACTAATTGGGATGGAGGCCTTGGTGAGATGGAGGCATCCTGAGTTAGGTACCATTCCACCAGGAAAATTTATATCATTGGCTGAAGAAACGGGATTAATTGTGCCTTTAGGGGAATGGATTTTGAGGGAAAGCTGTAGCCAAATGAAAAAATGGCAGGAAAATGGCCATCACTCATTGGTCATCTCGGTTAACGTATCGATTCGACAGCTTGAGAACGCTAATTTTATCAATTCAGTCAAGAAAATCCTAGAAGAAATAGATTTAGACCCAGAATGTCTAGAAATAGAAGTGACAGAAAGTGTTTTTATGGATGTGAATGACGCTGCGTCGGTCCTTGAGGAAATCCGCCAAATGGGGATTCAAATTTCAATTGATGATTTCGGAACGGGATATAGCTCTCTTAGTTATCTAAAGCATCTTCCGATTGATACATTAAAGGTTGATGCCTCATTTATAAAAGATATTCATGTGAATGAAGAAAGCAGGGCAATTGTAAAATCCGTTTTAACACTAGCGACAACTTTAGGTTTAAATGTAATTGCAGAAGGAATCGAAATCCAGGAACACGTCAATGAACTAAACAAAGATGGTTTACTTTTTGGACAAGGTTTTTATTTTAGCAAACCATTGAATAGTCAAGCATTCGAAGAATATCTACTAAATGGAGTGAATGCTTGAGGGGAATCCTCATTCCTGTCATAGAATTGAAAAAGCAACGTCTAGGCTAACAGGTTCTGTTTTGAAGTACAAAATATAAAATTGTTGGTGAAACACAGTAAAATTGGTAATTGAATTTAGCTTAATAATTGATATGGAAAATGCTCAGGGCTATAAACTCTGAGCATTTTTTAATCTATTAGGTTCTTCAACGAAACCACCCGTTTCGTATTATAAAGGTCAATCAGAAAAGAAATTTTTCTGGTTGACAATTAGTTTAAGTACAATTTTTCACAAACAATAAATATCACCTTGTGCCAGCAAGTAATCATGTAAGAAAATATAATTAGTAGGCGATACCTACCCGTGATTTTATATAATCACTTGTTTTTATCTGTTTAAATGCAAATTCTGCTGTATCCGATACACTTATTTTAACTCCATCTACTGGCAAAAAATCACGTTCCACACGGTATTCACCTAATCTTTCTCCATCAGGTAAATACGTTGGACATACAATGGTCCATTCTAGTGTTGATTGTTTAAGCAGATCATACACCTTATGATGTTCTTTCGCTGCACGGGTTGACTTCTGCTTTGATTCACTTGATTGATAACGCAGAGAATTTGGCGTGGTTCTACTTTGCAGAATACCCGCAGTTCCTATTGTTATAATTCGCTTCATACCTTTGTTTTCCATCGCTTCGAGAATAAGTGGCATACTTTCTGATAGAGTGGTTGTGCCATCAGTATTTAGTGCACTTATAACTACATCAATCCCTTGCATTGCTGGTACTATATCATTTTTATTTAAAACATTCCCTTGAATAATGGTTATATTTTCACTATCTATTTGAATCTTCTCTGGAGTACGTACTAATACAGTAACATGATGTCTATTATGAAGGGCATAACTTACTATTTGACTTCCAACTCGCCCAGTTGCACCTAAAATTAAAATATTCAAATGTAAAATCCTCCTTGAACCCGTTACGTCTAGGCGCTGTTTTTCAACTTATTTTAATCCATTTAAAATGAACTTGTCGTCCCCAACTGGCTCAACATGCACATGAACATCGTAAACGTTGTGCTCCTTTATTAAAGTTTCCTCTACCTTTGATGAGATTTCATGTGCTTGGGTAATATTTAAATTATTCGGAACAGCTATCACAACATCAACCACATTGCTATTTCCATATGTTCTTCCTTTAATATCTTTTACTTCCAAAACCCCATTTATATTCAAAATGGTCTGTTTATACTCTTCTAAATCCTGTATATCAAAGCCATCTGTTAAATAATGTGAAGATTCTTGGAAAATGTCCCACCCAGTTTTACAGATTAATAATCCAACAACAAATGCAGTGACTGGATCAAGCCAAGGTATACCAAGCTGAGAACCTATAATTCCGATAGCGGTACCCATACTAACCCAGGCATCTGAGAGATTATCTTTAGCGGCAGCCATTACTGCATGGCTTTTTATTTTTTTAGCTAAATTTTTATTATATTGGTATACCAAAATCATAATAAAAGCAGAAATAAATCCTGTCCATGCTGCGATCATATCAGGTGATTCATGGTTGCCACTAAAGACAGATGATGCCGCCCCGTATAAAACCTGAACTCCGACAACCATCATAATTAATGATGCGATTAAGGAAGAAACAGTTTCGGCTTTCCAATGGCCGTACGGGTGATCTTCATCAGCGGGTTTTTGAGAAAGTTTTAAACCAATCAACACTGCAACAGAAGCAACTATATCAGTTGTGTTATTTAATCCATCGGCTTTTAAAGCTTCTGAACCGGCTATGTACCCAATGATTAATTTCAATATCGATAAGAAGATATAAACGGCAATGCTTAAAATCGCAGCACGTTCCCCTAACTTCAAATCCTGATACCTCTGCTCCATTTCGCTTCCTCCAAATTTTAACATTGAATCTTATTGTAACAAAGGGGTTATGTGTTAGTCTATGGCAACGTTTTTGTGATAAAACAATAAAAATTATATAGGGCAAAAGTTTTGGTTTTGGGAAAATTTCATACGTATTAAACTCAAAGAATACATTTCATCGTGGAGAATATAGTCAGAGTAGGAACCTAGGAATTTATTTTTTCGTGAAGGGAGAATTTCATGAATAATCTAGTTAATGACAATCTGTATGAAACGAGAAATGATTTAGTAAAGGAGATTACCTCATTAAATTTTACTCAATTTAATGAAAGCCCTGGTATTAATAAATGGAGTATAGCACAAGTTTGTCATCACTTAGTCTTAGTAGAACAGGCAACAATTAAGGCGATTGCATGGGGATTAAACGAGGTTGCTAATACTCAAAAAGAACGCAAAAAGGTACAGCTTATATTGGATCGAACGAAAAAGTTTAAAGCGCCCAAAATCGTTGAACCGGCCACAGAACCAATTAAACTTCAGACCATCATCGACATGTTAGACGATTCGAGAAAAAAATTACTTACTTTCCTTAGTACAATAGACGATAAATCGATATTGGCGGAAAAATCAACAAAGCATCCTTCCCTTGGTGACTTACCGCTTGACCAATGGATTGAACAGATTTATTTGCATGAACAGCGGCATATCGAACAAATAAAAGAGATAAAAGTTACTTTAGGACACTAGATGCAGTACACTTAAGGTCTTGCCCCCAACGTACTAAAGCCTTACCGTACTGGGGGAAGAGCTGTTTTTTGAAGTAGAATCCACTAGGAAAAGATGGTTTTAATAATCGAAGTCGGATGTTTACACAATATAGTTGTCTAGACTAATATGAGAATTTTTACCTATTGAGTATTTTGATATACTAATATATCATTAATTCGAGATAATTTAAATAAAGATAAATAAAGGAGAACTTTATATAATGAATATATTAGTAGTTAAAGCAAATAACCGTCCAGCTTCAGAAGCTGTTTCAAGTAAAATGTATGAAACTTTCATAAAGAACCTAGTGGGTGTAAATGTAACAACTTACGATGTGTTTGCAGAAGATATGCCTTACCTTGGTCAAGATTTATTCAACGCTTTTGGTAAAGTAGAATCAGGCGAAGAAATGACAGACATCGAACAACGTATTTTAGCTGCAAAGAAAAAAGCAATGGATGCAGTAACAGCGGCAGATGTAGTTGTATTTGCCTTCCCATTATGGAACTTAACAATCCCAGCAAAATTACAAACCTTTATTGACTATGTGTACCAAGCTGGTTTCTCATTCAAATATGATGAAAATGGCCAAGCAGTACAATTATTGACTGACAAAAAAGCCGTTATTCTAAGTGCACGTGGTGGCATATACTCAACACCAGAAGCAGCGCCAATGGAAATGGCTGCTACCTATATTAAAAACGTTGCTGGCGGCGTTTTCGGAATGCAAATCATCGATGAAGTCATTATTGAAGGTCATGCTGCAGCACCAGATCAAGCTGAAAAAATTATTGCTGAAGGGCTAGCGAAAGTTGAAGCTGTAGCGAAAAATTTATCAGCGGTTTTAGTTTAACGAATCTATTCAAAGATTGTAAAATCTGAGTTCAGGATTTTACTACAAATGGAAATGTTACAGTAAATGGTTGATTTAAAAAAAGACGACTTTTAATTCAATTTTGAATTTGAGTCGTCTTTTTTAGTCTCACTACTCTAACCCTTTGCCAAAGATTTTCTATCAATGGCTTCGGGTTGTTTTTCTAACCAACCGTGCTTAACCATAATATTGAAAGAAAAAGCACCAGCCTCCATAGCATGAGTAAATACTTTAGAATAGTTTAGGGTTATATCCGATCTAAAGCTGGAGCCTAATGATGCACCATAATAAGAAAGAGCCGCATGTACTAAAAAACCTGCGTGAAACATCATCAATTTATCAGAAAATGGACTTACAGTAGAAGCGGTAATCTCAGCATCCCATTTCTCAGGTATTGGTAAATGATCCTGTTGCAAAATAGCGTCAAAACTTTCAGTGTCTTTCCCTGCTAATTTAACGTTTTTTAACATAAAATTACGAACATCCTCAAGCCCTGCTACCTGACTAAAAGCCAAGCTTAATGCCTTGATAAATCCAGTTTTCGTTGAATTAAAGAATAAGGTGCTAATTTCCGAACTATTAAGCGGTCTTTTGTCACCAACTAAATTAGAGATGAATCCTGGGGATTCCATAAACTCTGTCTCCTTTGGTGAAGGAACGGAGGGTACACTTGTAAATTTTGGCTCTTGTTTAGCTAATTCCACAATTTTTTGAAACAATTCCTTAGATGATTCCGTGCATTCAAAAAAATAATCTTGAATGTCTTTTCGTTCCGCATTTGTAATTGCTAAGCTATATGCAGTTAATCCATGTATGGTCATAATATAGGTGTAAAAAAGTAAAAATTCATCAGAAAACAGGCGAGGAGCGTTAACATTCACGTCACTCTTTGTAAAACCAATTGGGACTGGGTAATTTGAAGCTTTTAAGAATTTAGTGATTTTTATAACGTGGCTTTCAGCTAATTGTAATGGGGTTTCTAAAATAGGTTTTATTTCTTTGTTTTCAACAATGTTAAGAAAATATTTGTATACACATATTGCCATACTATCGCCCAAATACTGAAGCCAAAGAGCGGATAGTTCGGCAGCCGTTAAAGTGTTGGTGTTGTTTGTTGATTCCTTAAAAATACCCAAAGAAAGTACCTCCGATTTTTTCTAATGTTGCTCTCAGTAAAACCCGATTCAAAAAACCATCCAAGAATAACATTCCCAAAATAAGAGAAAGTATCAAGATTTTCCAATGGAAGTTTTGCTTCGCGTTAGATATCTAAACCCAAAAAAACGACCCAAATTCGTTTTTTGAATTAATAGTCGTCTTTAAATTGGAATATTTTCAATGTACTTACACATATTTCCTTTATCTCTTCAATACGTTAAATTGGTAAAATTATTTTTAAATAGTTTATTGCATTTAATGTGAGTGTTCCTTATAATCAAACTTTAAGGTAAATTCGAAAAATTTACCCTTTTATATTTATGCAATACTATAGATTATTTTAAAAAAGGAGAAATGTTTATGGAACACATGGGCTGGATATCATTACTTCCTCCTGTTATTGCAATCATTCTTGCCATTATAACGAAGAACGTAGTAGTGTCCCTATTCTCTGGTGCTTTTATCGGAGTACTCATACTTGTCGGAGGAAATCCTCTTGAGGCAACAACAGAGACTATAGGAAACTACTTTTTCCCACTTCTAGCAGATGGTTATAATGCAGCTATTATCGTATTGTTATTCTTTATTGGTGGATTTGTAGGGCTTATGGAGAAATCTGGTGGTGGCGCTGCTCTTGCAGCAAATACGATAAAATTTATTAATACGAAGGCAAAGGCGCAAATTTCTGCTTGGATCGGCGGAATTATCATCTTCTTCTCTGATTTGGGTACTCCACTTATTGTGGGTCCCGTATTTGAAAAAATCTTTGATAAGGCGAAGGTTTCTAGAGAAAAGCTCGCATGGATCATTGATTCAACATCTTCCCCAGTCGCTGTTTTAGTTCCTTTTATTGGATGGGGCGTATACATTATGGGCCTTATTCAAAAGGAATATGAAGCATTAAATATCACAAGATCTGAATTTACGACTCTAGTTCAGGTTATACCATTTCAGTTTTATGCCATAATGGCTGTTGCGATGGTTCCGTTAGTTGCTCTATTTAAGTTAGATTTTGGCCCAATGGCAAAGGCTGAGCGAAGAGTTCAAACTACTGGAGAACTGTACTGGCCAAATTCTAAGCCGTTAAGAAGAGCAGAGAGTAGTGAAGAAGAAGCAGGACACAACCATGCCATCTTGATTTGGTTACCTCTGGTTGTATTATTTGTTACCCTTTTCGGTTTGTTGATTTCATACGGCTTCCCGTTTGAACCAGTACCAGGAAATGATTTTAGGGTTTCCTTAAGTACGGCCTATTTATTTGCAGCGATTACGATTATCGTGTTAATGCTTGTATATAAATTGAAAAAATTCGGTGAAATTTTTAATATCTATACAACTGGGATGCAAAAAATGGTTTATGTCGCAGTCACACTAATCCTTGCATGGTCTCTTGGACAGGTAATGAAAGAAATGGGTACTGCTAACTTCATTGTTGAAGCAATGAACGGAAATGTACCTGCATTCATTATTCCAGCCGTTTTATTCTTAGTAGGAGTTTTAATGTCCCTTGCATCTGGTACTTCATGGGGAACATTTGCTATTATGCTACCAATCGCAATCCCTATGGCTATTGCACTTGATGCACATTTATTAGTTTGTATTGGCGCTGTACTTTCAGGTGGAATCATGGGTGACCATAGTTCACCGATTTCTGATACAACGATCCTATCGTCAACAGGAGCGGGGACAGACCATATCGATCATGTGAAAACACAATTACCTTATGCACTTCTTAATTCCTCAATTGCTTTTATTGGATATATCGTGGCTGGAATTACTGGCAGTGCATCCACTTTACTAGTAATCTTTGTATTACTCATATTGTCTATTTTTGTATTATCAAAGATTCATAGAAAGAAATATGATTCAAGTAAAGGAGTTGCAGCATAGGTGAAATTATGGGGCGGACGCTTTACAAAGCGGGAAGATCAAATTATGGAGAGATTCAATACATCTTTGCCCGTCGATCATCGACTTTACCTTCAGGATATAACAGGAAGCATTGCCCATGTAAAAATGCTTGTAAAATGTGAATTGCTCTCAGAAGACGAGGGCATTTTACTTGTGGAGGGTCTTAATTCTATTTTAAAAGATATTGAGACAGGAGTTCTAAAAGTTGAGGGTAATTATGAAGATATACATTCCTTTGTTGAAATGAACCTTACAGAACGAATCGGTGAAACTGGCAAAAAGCTGCATACGGCCAGAAGTAGGAATGACCAAGTAGCTGTGGACATGAGACTTTATGCTAAACAAAAAGCAATGGAAGTAATGGCCGCACTCGGGCAACTAATAGATTCTTTAACAAAGAAGGCCGCTGCTAATAATGTCATCATGCCTGGATATACTCATTTGCAGCGTGCTCAGGTTGTCACATTCAGTCATCACCTTGGTGCTTATGTACAAATGTTTAACCGAGATAAGAAAAGAATAAGCAATGCCATTGATATTTTGGATGAAAATCCATTAGGATGCGGTGCTTTAGCGGGAACTACTCATAATATTGACCGGCAAATCACGACAGAGCTTTTAAATTTTTCGAAGCCAGTAGATAACTTTTTAGATGGTGTAAGCGATCGTGACTATTTGCTAGAACTTATGTCGAGTTTTTCAATCACAATGATGCACTTAAGTAGATTAAGCGAAGAGCTTATTCTCTGGAGCAGCCAAGAATTCCAGTTTATTGAGATGGATGATGCGTATTCAACCGGTAGCAGTATTATGCCACAGAAGAAGAATCCTGACGCAGCAGAGCTTATTAGAGGAAAGACAGGAAGAGTATACGGATCCCTTTTCTCTTTATTGACAACACTAAAGGGCTTACCGCTCACTTATAACAAAGATATGCAAGAAGATAAAGAACAATTTTTTGATGCCCTTGATACTGTCATGGACTGTTTAGAAATTATGTCCAAAATGATTGATACCCTTCATGTTAATGCTGATAATATGAAAGCGGCTATTAAGGCAGGCTTCTTAAATGCTACCGAGGTTGCAGACTATTTAGTTAGTAAAGGAATAGCATTTAGAGATGCACACGAAATCGTTGGAAAAATCATCATTTATTGTGAACAGTACAAGAAAGGCATCGAAGATTTAACATTAGATGAATTAGCTAAATTTAGTAACACAATTTCAGATGATATTTATGAATATATCGATTATGAGAATATATTAAACAAAGGAAATAAAAAGCTCATAAAGCAAATAATAGAATAAAGTTAAAGGGCCTGACCCCCAGCGTGTTAATGCTTTAACACGTTGAGGTCAGGCCCGATTTTATGATAATTGGTTACTTTTTATTTCTTTTTCGTTTTATTTGCTATTTCAATGGCACGGTCGGTTTCTGCTGCTGCTTTATCAAGTACTTCTTGCGGATCCTGACCCTGATAGAGGTTTTCCAATGCAGTTACAACCTGTTGTCTTGATTCAGGGAATACCGAAATCAACGCACCTTGTGTGGCAACAGATGGGTTCGTTGCTTGAAGCTGTTCGACAGTTACCTTTAACTGTGGTAGCTCTTCCCATTGATTTTTTACGATTTCTTCATCATATGCGGCAGGGTTGATTGCGAAATATCCTGTTTTCACATGCCATTTGGCTTGTGCTTCTGGAGTTGCCATATACTTCATAAATTCCCAGGCTGCGTCTTGCTTTGCTTCATCAATTCCTTTTGACATCCATAATGAAGCTCCGCCAATGATAACACCATTGCTATCAACCTCATCCGCATGTGGAATGAAAGCAGCGCCTACTTCAAATGGTGCCGTTTTGACAGCATTTGTCGTTCCGGCTGACGAGTCCATATACATGGCCACTTTTCCAGTTTGGAAGGCAGCCCGGATATCATCCCAATTTGTTCCGAAGTTTCCGAATGTACCCGCCTTATTCATATCATCTAAAAACTTAAATACGCGTAATCCTTCTTCACCATTAAAAACAGCTTTGGTCGCATCATCTGAACGACCATTATCATTATTTACATATAAACCGCCTTGTGTAGCCACAAGTTCTTCGAAGAACCAGCCATACGTTAACATTGAAAACCCATATTGCTCCGTATTATCACCATTCTTTTTCGTTAACTTTTCTGCAGCAGCTTTCACTTCGCTGAAGGTTTGTGGGGGATTTTCAGGGTCTAGGCCAGCTTCTTTAAACGCATCTTTGTTATACAACAAAATGGGTGTAGATGAGTTAAATGGCATTGAATACAATTTATCATCAACCGTGTAATAGTTTAAGATATTTTTTTCAAGCTGTGCAAGATCATAATTGTCTTTATCAATGAATGATTGCATGGGTTCAATAAAACCACTGTCAATCATATATTTTGTTCCAACTTCAAATGTTTGAATAATTGCTGGGGCATTATTCGTGCCTCCAACAGCTCGAAATTTTGTTAATGATTCTTCGTAAGTACCTTGGAATTCCGCATGAACCTTTACTTTATCCTGTGATGTATTGAAGTCATTCACAATCTCGTCAAGCGCTTCTTGTCCAGCGCCAGACATAGCATGCCAAAAGACGATTTCTGTTGGTCCTGTTGATTCTGTTGATTCCTTTCCTTCATCCTTTGGGTCATTTTCTTTAGTTGCACTATTTGAACAAGCAGTGGTAAAAAGTAAGCCGATAATAAATAATACAGCAAAATACTTTGCAGATTTCTTCACTTTCTTCAACACTCCCTCTTATTTTAATGCTCCTTGTGATAGACCCTTCTGTAGCTGCTTTTGTCCTAAGAATAATAAAATTAATGTTGGGATAATTACAACCATTACCCCGGCCATTACCACCCCCCAATCAGTTGCCATTTCTTGTGTTTGTAACTGCTTTAAGCCTATTTGTACGGTTCTTACCGAATCGTTGTTTGTGACCAGAAGTGGCCACAAATACATATTCCATGTTGTTAAAAAACCATACGCCCCCAACGTCACCAAGCTAGTTCTAGAAACTGGTAGGATTACTCTAATAAAAAATTGGAATCTACTTAATCCGGCAACCTGTGAAGCTTCATGTAATTCCTTTGGAATGGTCTTGAAATGCTGACGAAGTAAGAACGTCCCAAATGCAAGAGCGAAGAACGGGACATTCAAGCCCTGATACGTGTTAATCCAATCCAACTTTTGAATCGTTAAAAAGTTTGGAATCATTGTCGCTTCCCATGGAATCATCATGGTTGAAATGAATAGGAAGAAAACAAAGTTCCTGCCTTTGAATGGAATGAAAACAAAGGCATAGGCTGCCATACTTGATACAATTAATTGGCCTAACATAACTGTTGCTGAAACGATAAAACTATTTAATAAATATTTCATCAATGGTAATCGTTCAAATGCTTTGACATAGTTATCAAGGTTAATAGATTCGGGGAAGAAGCTTCCTCGTAAGATTTCCTTACTTCCCATGAAACTAATCATGAGTGCATATAAAATGGGAAAAAACACGAAGAAGGCTGCCAATACTAAAAGGACGTAAAATAACATTTTTGTGGGCTTGTTCATTGATAGTGCACCCTCTTTTCCCCGAACTTAAATTGGAGAATGGTTACGATTAAAATCGTAAGAAATAAAAAGACTGCCTGTGCACTTGCTGTTCCAAATTGGTAGTTGATAAATGCTTCTTTGTAGATTGAATAAACAATAAGGTTCGTAGATTCGGAAGGTCCGCCTTTCGTTAAAATATCAATCTGTCCAAATGTCTGGAATGCATTAATCATGGAGATGGTGATAATAAAAAACAAGGTGGGTGAGAGCATAGGAATCGTAATTCTTCTTAATCGATAAAAATAACCAGCACCATCAATTTTCGAACTCTCATACAAATGTTCATCGATGTTTTGTAATCCACCAAGAATAATTAAGAATGAGAATCCGAGATTAAGCCAAATCGTTGAAATGGAGACTGAAATTAAGGCCCATTCGGGATCTAATAACCATTGAATGTCCTTTAAACCAAATAATCCTAAGAACCGATTGAACATCCCAATACTAGGATGAAAAAGAAACAACCAAACAACAGAGGATGCTGCAACTGAAATTCCCATAGTAGATGAATAGATTGTTCTGAAAAACCCAATCCCTTTCAGTTTTTCATTGGCTAACAAGGCAAGAAATAAGGCAAGAATAATTCCTGCTGGCACTGTATAAAGGACAAATAGAATTGTAGCTTTTGTGCTTTGTCGAAAGCTGTCTGACTCAAATAAATAGGTGTAGTTTTCTAGTCCGACAAAAAGGGCTGCCTCACCTTGTTGATTAGTAAGAAAAAAACTTAAATAAATGGTTCGAAACATCGGATAAAAAACAAACACGCTGAATAGAACGATTGATGGCAATAAGTACAAGAGTGCTGTTCTAGCATTAAGGGTTCTCTTCCAAAACCCCATCTTTGGAGGTACTTTTGCTTCCTTGTAATCTAAAGCAGGTCCCATTACATAATCACCTCTTGGTCAATAACATGATTCTCAATGTTTGTAGGGGACTTGAGTAATTCCCCCGTTACACTATCAAACAGACAGATAGAATCATAGTCTACTGCAATCGGTATCACCTGATTGACTTGAACTCTCCATTGTCCATTCCATTTGGCTAACCATTCCTTGTCTCCAAATTTAAAAGCAAGGATTGTTTCATTTCCTAAAACCTCCACATTGATGACTTCGACAGAAATATGATTTGTGGGTGTTGCTTCCTTTGCAGCGGGTTTTAAATGCTCTGGCCGAATTCCAACAGTTATGGAATCGGAGTCTAATAAATGGATATCTCTTTCAGGAACTTTTATGTTTACATGATCTCCAATCGAAATTTCTCTCTTTTCCTTATGTATCGTTCCCCTTGCTATATTCATCGGGGGAGACCCAATAAAGGTTGCTACAAAAGGATTTGCAGGCTGGTTATAGATTTCGATAGGCTCACCAATTTGTTGAATTTTTCCGTTGTGTAAAATCATAATTCTGTCACCCATTGTCATGGCTTCAACCTGGTCATGTGTAACGTAAATCATCGTAATCCCGAGCCTTCGCTGAATCTGTCTGATTTCAAATCGCATATGTGCACGTAATTTCGCATCTAGGTTAGATAAAGGCTCATCCATCAAACAAATCGGTGCCTGGTTTACAATCGCCCTTGCTAATGCCACCCTTTGTCTTTGACCTCCTGAAAGTTCTCTAGGTTTTCGCTTTAGTAGTTCGGATAGACCCAGCATTTCTGCTACATCTATACAGCGCTTCTTTCTTTCAGCTTTTGAAATCTTTTTAACATGCAAACCAAATACGATATTTTCCTCAACAGATAGATGAGGATACAAGGCATAGTTCTGAAATACCATCGAAATCTCTCTTTTGCTTGGTGGCAATAGATTTGCTTCTTTATCGCCTATTTTTAAAACGCCACTAGTAATATCCTCCAACCCAGCAATCATTCGAAGCATCGTACTTTTTCCACACCCTGATGGGCCTACTAACACAAAGAACTCACCAGGTTTTATCGTGACATTAATATTTGAAATGACTTCAGTTGCTTTGTCATAGGATTTCGAAATATTAATGAGTTCGACTTTTTTCATTCGATCAATCCTTTCGTTTGCAAAAATATCAACTTTCACGAATTTGTCCATTCTCCTTACTAATTTATATGTTGCTTTTTTGGAGATATTTGTTAATTCACTTACAAAATATTGGTAAGGGAATGTAAAGGAGTATTCCAATATTACCCACTTGTAATTTTTGTCACCCCTCACAAACTAAAATGAGTAAATTTTAAGCAAGGATGGGTGGCATGTTTAGATATTTTTGGGTTCTCCTTTTTGCGATATTCCTACTTTCTAATAGCGAGATTGCTGCTACAGATTTGAAACAAGAAACACAGCCTCCATTAACCATTACGACTTATCCTCCAAATTTAATGGAAGAAAAAGAAGCATTAATAAAACGAAATGTTTATCGACCAATAGCAACTATTTCTATTGCGCCAACTACATCCACTTCAACAAAAACAGCAATTACAACAATAGAGCTGAAAGAAGAAAATATAAATCAGATTGATTACCATATTTGGCGCACTGCAGATGGTCCATTAACGATGAAAAGTTTTTCTTTTACGGATAAGGAACGTAACTTTTTATTTTTGTTTGACACAAAAGAGTTTTTAGCACAGCGTGGCGAATATCAGATTGAGGCATACAAGGTCGATGAACAAGGAAAGAAAAAGCTAATTGCTCGGAAAACCCTTTGTTTTGAGCAACGTGTGCCCATTCTGATGTACCATGCCATCGAGGAATATAAAGGAAAAGGTCTAAAAGGATTATTTGTTTCACCCGCAAATTTTGAGGCGCAAATGAGGTATTTAAAAGAAAATGATTATACACTTCTTACTTTTGAACAGTGGGATGAAAGGAATAAGGTGAACAAGCCCATTTTGGTTACATTTGATGATGGAATGAAGAACAATATGAATGCACTTCGAATCCTGCAAGCTTTAGAAGATGAACATTTCCTTCCGAGGGCGACTGAATTTGTTGTTGCGGGCCGAATTGATGCATCCCCATATTGGCTATCATCAGAGGATATAAAAGAAATGGTGAGCTCGGGTATTTTCTCCATTCAGTCCCATACGATGTCCCATGCGGATCTCCCAATCATCTCTAATTACGATAACGAATTAAATGCTTCCAAACAAAAAATTGAAGACCTAACAGGTCATCCGGTGGTGGCAATTGCTTACCCGGCAGGTCAATTTAATCAAAATGTCGTTGAAGAAACAAAGAAATATTATACATTTGCAGTAACAACCAAGCCTGGTCAATTTATTAGTACAGAACAACCAAATGAATTATTACTTTTAAAACGTATCCGAATTTCACACGAAACTACGGTTCGTCAACTTGCCTGGTTTTTGCGGTGAGATATAGAAGAGCCAAATCCCCGGTGTCACCGCGACTTGGGGGTTTATGAAATCTTCACCACTTATACAATCTAATGTATACTGGAAATATCCGGTTACCGAACTAGGATAATCTTTTTCTAGGAGATTTATGATGAAATTGGATTGCTTGATTGTTGATGATGAGATTGCTTTAGCTGAAACAACTTGTGAATATTTTAATATGTTTGAAGTCAAAACCGCTTTTGTGACAAGTGCGGAGGATTGCGAACGTTTTTTGGTGGAACATGAACCATCACTGATTCTGCTTGATATTAATCTTGGGGATTCATCTGGATTTGATTTATGTAAAAAATTGCGCCAAACAACGCAGGTTCCGATTTTATTTATCAGTGCACGTTCTAGCGATGACGATATATTGATAGCTCTAAACATAGGGGGAGACGATTACATACAAAAGCCATATACCCTAAGTATCTTACTCGCCAAAGTAAAAGCCGTACTCAAGAGAGTTGGCAACGCCACGACCAACCAGCAGGAGGTTTTAGAGTTTGGAGAGATCCAAATTGATACAAAGCTGCATCGTGTACGAGTAAATGGTGTGGATATTCAATTAAAAACGATGGAATTTAAGCTTCTATCTTATTTGGCAAGAAATAAAAATCGAATCATTACAAAAGATGAATTGTTTAAGCATGTATGGGGAGATTCTTTTGTAGGGGACGGGACCCTAAACGTACATATTCGCCATTTACGTGAGAAAATTGAAAGTAATCCAAAGGACCCTCAATTTATTAAAACGGTATGGGGAACAGGATACGTCTTAGAGGATACCAACCAATGAGAATAAAATTACTAACTGTGATGATTCTGGTTGTTTTTAGTGCAGGTATCGTCATCTCCGTACTAGTTATTAAGAATCATCATATTTCAGAAGTAGATCTAGTTGCCATAAATGATGTGGTTAAAACTGTCGAAAAAAATTGGGGACAAGTAAGTGAAGAAACGTTTCAAAACAGTGACATAAAACAACCCTTTTTTATAATTGACCAGTCGGAAAACGTGATTTATCAAACACCGGGGAATTCTTTTATTGATACATACGACTCAGTTAAAAATAGAGATACCTTCATAGATTTAGAGAAAAATAACGTGATTGTCGGGAAGTTAATTATCCGTAATAACCAACAAGAATTAGTACTAGATATGAAAAATGATCTAGTCACAACCATAAGTTTGATATTTGGTCTATTAATGATTGTTAGTATTTTTTTTCTTATCTATATTAATAGAACGTTATTAAGACCATTTCAGCAGCTTCAAAATTTCGCAACGAATGTGGCAAGAGGGAATCTAGATATACCTTTAAATATGGAGAGGAACAATTATTTTGGTGCGTTCACGGAAAGCTTTGATTTATTGCGTGAAGAGCTTGATGCTGCACGTCAAAGAGAGTACGAGTCGAATCGTAGTAAGAAAGAACTTGTTGCCACATTAAGTCATGATATTAAGACACCTGTCGCTTCAATCAAAGCAATTTGTGAATTAATGCTCTTGCAAGCAAAGGATGATAAGGTCATCAAGCAAGTAAATACGATTTACTTAAAAGCAGAGCAGGTTAACTTACTTGTTACCGATATGTTTCACGCCACCTTAGAGGAATTGCAGCAGTTAAAATTAACGGTAGCTGAGGAATCGAGCCAAGTGCTTATTGATATGATTGAGAATGTCAATTTTGATCAACAAATCGTTTATGATCCAATTCCACCATGTATTATTTTAACGGATCCCCTGCGAATGCAACAGGTAATCGACAATATTATAAGTAATTCATATAAATATGCAGGAACAAAGGTTACGATTACCTCTCAAATCAATCAGGGGTATCTTGAACTCCAGATTAGAGACTATGGACCAGGAATGAGTGAAGAAGAATTACCTCTCCTGTTCAATAAATATTATCGTGGGAAAAATGTTGAAGGTAAGAACGGTTCAGGCCTTGGTCTCTTTATATCAAAGTATTTCATGGAAAATATGCATGGCCAAATTAGCTGTTACAACCGAAAAGATGGGTTTACAGCAGTTTTAAAAATTAAGCTTGCATAATAATTAAGAAATAGTTAAGAATTGCACAAAGATTTAATAAGAATTCATTTTGTATGATAAGACTGTAATCAATATTGCGGTCTTTTTTCTTTTGGTTAAAACATTTAATTAAGGGAGATGTCTATAAATCATGACAAAAACAATTATTAGAACGGAAAAGCTGTGTAAAACCTTTTCTAGCGGGGGAATTCAGCAGCATGTATTAAAAAATCTAGATATTAGTTTAGTAGAAGGGGATTTTACTATCATAATGGGTAGTTCAGGATCTGGGAAATCCACGCTACTGTATGCAATTAGCGGGATGGATAAACCGACATTAGGTGAAATTAATTTTGCTGGAAAAAACATAGCCAAATTAAACAATGATCAACTTGCGATATTTAGAAGAAAGAATTGTGGCTTTGTTTTCCAACAAATTTATTTACTAGATAACATGAGCGTACTTGATAATGTACTGGCGAGTGGTCTTTTAGTTAATAAAAATAAGCGCGAACTTGTTAAAAAGGCGAAAGAACTATTAATACAAGTAGGAATCAATGAAAACTCGTGGTCTAAATTTCCTGCACAACTGTCGGGCGGTGAGGCACAGCGGGTTGGGATTATTAGAGCCATCATTAACAATCCAAAGGTTTTATTTGCAGATGAACCAACCGGAGCATTAAACTCAACTGCAAGTGATAGTGTTTTGGATGTATTCACAAATGTAAATCGGAATGGACAAAGTATTGTCTTAGTAACTCATGATATGAAAACGGCCTTGCGTGGAAATCGAATTCTGTATTTGCGAGATGGTGTCATTTGCGGTGACTTGCTGCTAGGTACATACAGTGAAAATGAAAATTTCGAACGCCATGAAAAGTTAAAACATTTCCTTGCAGAAATGGGGTGGTAAGGTGAAGATTATGAATCTAGCAGTGGCGAATATTAGGAAAAGCAAATCGGCTACCGTTTCTTTATTTATCTTTATTTTAGTTGCGGCACTGCTACTTAATATTGGCCTAATGGTCATTACACAAATAAATCCATTTTTTGATAACAAAG
The DNA here is from genome assembly GCF_036962685.1 of Bacillus sp. JJ1566. Taxonomy (NCBI): domain Bacteria; kingdom Bacillati; phylum Bacillota; class Bacilli; order Caryophanales; family Bacillaceae; genus Bacillus; species Bacillus sp. JJ1566. Next base: position 21,754 of record NZ_JBALOP010000047.1, read on the forward strand.
TTAAACAATTAAAAGACCCCCATGTAACGATTATGATGGATCAAGCTAGTTATCGGCCAACTTACGATGAGTATTTGATGAACTATTCTGGTGTAACAGAGACAGAAACTGAAGAGATTGTCATGATCGGCCTTGCTACATTTAAACTTGGTAATAGTAAGTTAAATAGTAGTGTCGCTATTTTTAATGCAGATCATAATCGCAGTATTGGACCGCTACAGTTGATTGAAAAGCTTGATACACCAAGTACCAATGATATTTATGTGCCATACAGTTTTAAAACAAACGGGGATTATCAATTAGGTGACAATTTTATCCTTACCTATCAAGATCGGGACTATGAATATCGAATTGCTGGATTCTTAGAAACAACGATAATGGGGACAAGTAACATTGGAGTTATGAAATTTATGCTGCCAGAGGGATCCTATCAAGCATTGGTGGACAAATTAGACGAACAATCAAAAGGGATGATTATTTCTGCGTTGATGGATGACAAAACGAAATCTTCAAAGCTGTTAAATGATTTCACGAAGGAATTTCCGCAATCTGTTGTTGGTGAAACCACTTCATATATTTGGGGATTAGATATTGAATTGGTGAAAAGTGTAAGTACATTGACCATCAACATCGTGGCGACCATATTAGTCTTTTTTGCGGCTATTATCGTGCTTGTATCACTAATTGTCATTCGATTTCGCATTTCAAATAGCATTGAGGATGGAATGGCAAACATCGGAACCCTTAAAGCGATAGGTTATACAAGCGGGCAAATTCTTTCATCAATGATCCTGCAGTTTATCATAATTGCCTTAAGTGCAAGTGCGGTAGGAGTTGGATTGTCATATGGTCTAATGCCTTTTATAGGTGGGATTATTTCATCTTTATCTGGTTTAATTTGGCATCAAGGCTTTGACATGATTATAAATCTAGTCAGTATTTTCGTTGTTGTTTTTTGTGTTGTAATCGTTACATTACTATCTGCCTTACGTATACGAAAGATTCTACCTGTTGCTGCACTTCGTGGAGGAATTCGAACTCATAGTTTTAGAAAAAATTACTTCCCTTTAGAGAAAGCGAAAGGTGGTTTGCACTTTTTACTTGCGATAAAATCGATGCTGGCAAATGCAAAGCAAAATATGATGATTCTTGTAATCATTATTGCATTAACGTTTGCTTCGGTATTTTCCATGGTCCTTTATTACAATATTGCTTCAGATAAAACCGCGTTTGTTAACTTATTCGGTTCAGAACCGTCAAATGTAATGGTTACCGTTATGCCAGATACAGATACTTATGAACTGTTGGGCGATATTGAACAAATGGACAATGTCAGGAAAGTGAATATATTCGACTTAATTACAACACAAATTGATGGTCAAACCGTGTATACAAATGTGACTGATGATTATAACCATCTAGAGAATAATATTGTCTATGAAGGGCGACAGCCAAAGTATGAAAATGAAATATCGATCTCATGGGTTGTAGCTAATCAAATTAATAAAGGTATTGGAGATACAGTTGAAGTAGAATATGGGACTGAAGTAAAAAGTTATTTAGTAACAGGACTTAGTCAATCAATTGGTAATTTAGGACAGGTAGCCGCATTAACGATGGACGGAATGCAGCAATTACAAGCTGACTATAAAGGCACAACCCTTTATGTATATCTAGATGGTATTTCCAATAAAGACTTTATCAAAAATGTCCAGAGTAAGTACGGGGACTCTATAGTTGGAACGTTGGATATCGATGAAAATATAGAGAGCCAAACAGGAATGTACACTGCTGCAGTGTTTGCTGTTATGGTGATGGTTTTGACAATTACCGTTGTAGTAGTTGTGATGATCCTGTACCTAGTTATCAAAACGATGATTATTAAGCGGAAGAAAGAGTTTGGTGTAATGAAAGCAATCGGCTATTCAACGATTCAACTGATGAATCAAATCTCCATTAGTTTTCTGCCTGTAATTATTACAGGTGTTGCAATTGGTGGCGTGCTGGGCTACTTTTTCACGAATCCTATGCTTTCAATATTACTTTCAAGTGCAGGAGTCAAACGTTTAGACTTTGTGATTCATTTACCAACTGTTCTAATGCTTTGTGTAAGTATCCTTATAGTAGCCTACGTTGTCTCCATGCTTGTGTCTCGAAGAATTAAGAACATTTCTGCTTATGGTTTAATTACAGAATAGAATGAACCGATGGGAACCAAGGGGACGGTTCTCGTGGTCCCGAATATATGACCCTTAGCCCGAGCGTGAAATCGTTACAACGCTAGGGCTAAGGGTCTGCTTTTTAAGGTAAGAGATGAAAACACTTTCTTAGAATAGGATTTTACTATACGTTGGTTTGTTTATTTGAGGGGAAACATCTGATTTATTATTTAGAAAATAATAAATATATTTAAAAATTATTATTTTAGTATTTTTTGATTGACGAAAATCTTGACGTGATGTATTCTTAGCAAGACTAATATATCAGTTAATTTAAATTTTATAAATACTTTCTTATCCAGAGAGGTGGAGGGACATGGCCCTTTGAAACCTCGGCAACAGGTTCTCCTGAATACTGTGCCAATTCCATCAGATTTACATTTGTCTGGTAGATAAGAAGAGTTGATTTCGTGATATCAATCCTCTTCTTTCTATGAAGAGGATTTTTTTATTGATAAAAAAGATGGAATTTTCGAATAGGTACTTTACTAGTTCAAAATCAATTATTCTTCAAAAAGAAGGAGGAAGACCCTTAATATGTTATACCTATTCAAGCGACTTTTTACGATGATTGTCACGTTATGGATCATTGTCACCCTAACGTTTGTCATTATGCACTTGATTCCGGGAGATCCATTTGCGTCTGATGCCAAAGCTTTACCGGAGGAAATTGTCCAGAATATGAGAGAAAAATATAATCTGGATAAATCGTTACCGACTCAATATGTTCTCTATTTAAAGGATCTCGTACAATTTGATCTTGGTCCCTCTATTCAATCAAAATCTAGAGATGTTAATAGTCTCATCGCGGATGGATTTGGACCTTCTGCTTTACTAGGAATACAATCTCTTATTATTGCAATTGTAATGGGAATCGGATTAGGGGTTATCGCAGCCTTAAATCATAACCGAATCTTGGATTACGCTTCAATGTTTATTGCCATCATCGGAATATCTGTTCCAAACTTTATACTGGCCCCTCTTTTAATCAAGTACTTTGCAGTTGAATGGGGACTGTTACCAGTAGCTGCGTGGGGAACATGGAGCCACTCGATTTTGCCAACGATTGCTTTGGCTGTCGGTCCAATCGCCATTATTACTCGGTTTGTCCGTGCTAGCATGATTGAAATTCTCAATCAAAATTTTATTAAAACTGCAGAGGCAAAAGGACTACATACTTGGGAAATCGTCATCAAGCATGGCTTAAGAAATGCCTTAATTCCGGTAGTTTCATTCATTGGACCTTTGTTTGCCTCCGTTATTACTGGAACGTTTGTGATTGAGAAAATCTTCGCAATACCGGGAATTGGAAAGTATTTTGTTGATAGTATTTTTAATCGAGATTATCCAGTTATTCTTGGTACTACGATTTTCTATAGTGCTATTTTAATATTAACTTTATTTGTTATCGATCTACTGTATCGAGTTATAGATCCGCGAATTAAAATCGCAAGTGGAGGTGATTCCTAATGGGACAACCACGAACAAACATTGACCATCTATTTCGTCCAGCTAATAAGGAGAGCCTACATAGCGAAAAAATGGCTAGACCTTATGAGAGCTATGGAAAGGAAGTCATTAGGAAGGTTGCCAAAAACAAAATGGCTGTATTTGGTTTCATTCTCTTAGCGGTGATTATTCTTTTAGCGATTTTTGGACCATATATGGTCCCGCATAGCCCAAGTGAACAGCATCTAACACAGACTAATTTACCCCCATCTAGTGAGCATTGGTTTGGAACAGATGATCTTGGAAGAGATGTTTGGGCAAGAACGTGGGCGGGAGCCAAAATCTCTCTAACGATCGGAATTGTTGCTGCTATTATCGATTTAATGATTGGAGTTTTTGTAGGTGGAGTTTCCGGATACATGGCTGGTCGAGGAAAAACTGGTGACCGAATTGATAATTTTTTAATGAGAATTGTTGAAGTCTTGTATGGAATTCCTTATCTACTAGTCGTCATTTTATTAATGGTCATCATGAAACCGGGGCTTACAACAATGATTATAGCCCTATCGATTACCGGCTGGGTCGGGATGGCAAGAATTGTTCGAGGTCAAATTCTTCAATTAAAACAACAAGAATTTGTCTTAGCTGCTGAAAAGCTCGGAACTTCACATGCAAAAATTATTATCAGGCACTTACTGCCAAATATGATTGGAATTATCATTGTTAATTTAACTTTTACGATACCATCAGCGATTTTCGCAGAATCATTCCTAAGCTTCCTTGGATTAGGTGTACAAGCACCTACAGCTAGTTGGGGAACGATGGCGAATGATTCGCTAGGAGTTGTTCTTAGTGGTCAGTGGTGGAGATTATTCTTTCCAGGACTGATGATATCACTAACTATGTTTGCATTTAATGCATTTGGAGACGGTTTGCAGGATGCACTTGACCCTCAATCTAAAAAGTAAGGAGGTGTGTTGATTGAATCATTTATTGGAAGTAGAAGATTTAAAGGTTTCTTTCCGTGTATCAAGCGGTGAAATCCATGCCCTAAGAGGTGTCTCTTTTCATGTTAAGAGTGGGGAAACACTTGCTGTTGTTGGGGAAAGCGGATGTGGCAAGAGTGTTACGGCGCAGGCGATTATGGGTATGATTCCTTCCCAACATGGACGGGTGAAAGAGGGAAGGATTCAATTTAAAGGCCAGGACTTAACAAAGTTTAACAAGAAGGAATTTAGAAATATACGTGGATCCGAAATTGGAATGGTTTTCCAAGATCCAATGACCTCTCTCAATCCAACGATGAAAGTAGGCAGTCAAATTGATGAAGTCCTGATAAGAAACAAAAAGCTGTCAAAGAAAGAAGCCAAACAAAGAACGATTGAGTTACTAAAGCTTGTTGGAATTTCAGATGCTCCAAACCGTTATTCTCAGTATCCGCATGAATTTAGTGGAGGTATGAGACAACGGGTCGTCATTGCGATTGCATTAGCCTGCAATCCTGACTTAATTATTGCCGATGAACCTACGACCGCATTGGACGTTACAATTCAGGCGCAGATTTTAGAATTATTAACAAAGCTACAGAAAGAAAGAAACACCTCGATTATGCTCATCACTCATGATTTGGGTGTCGTTGCAGAGGTTGCTGACCGAGTAGCCGTTATGTATGCCGGCATGGTTGTTGAAAGTGGTAAGGTGGAAGAAATATTTGAAAACCCGAAACATCCGTATACATGGGGTTTATTAAATTCAGTACCAAAGCATGAGAGTAATGAAAAGGAAAGATTAGTTCCGATTGAAGGTTCTCCACCTGACCTATTCGACCCTCCTAAGGGATGCCCCTTTGCGGCTCGTTGTCCTTTTACTATGGAAGTTTGTCTCGAACATATGCCAGGAAAGGAAATGTTCACGGAAAATCATGAGGCTCGCTGCTGGCTGAATGATTCTAGAGCTCCGAAGCATGAAGAATTGATCGCAGCAGGGAGGAATAACATTGTCTGAGTATGTCTTAGAGGTTCAGGAAGTCAAAAAACATTTTAAAATGGGCAAAAGAAAAACCGTTAAATCAGTCGATGGAATTTCCTTCGCTATTCGAAAAGGAGAAACGCTCGGATTAGTTGGTGAAAGTGGCAGTGGGAAGTCTACACTTGGGCGAACGATTGTCGGCCTCTATGAAACAACCTCCGGGAATGTGCTCTTTAACGGTGAGAACATTTCAAATCTTAACGGTAAAGAGAAAAAAGAGTTAAGTAGGCAAATGCAAATGATTTTTCAAGACCCAACCGCCTCTCTCAACCCAAGAATGAAGGTCGGCGACATTATTGCTGAAGGGATTGATGCGTATAAGCTTTTACGAGGAAAAGAGAGAAAAGAAAGAGTCATAGAATTGCTAGAAAAGGTTGGTTTACATGCTGACCATGCGAAGCGATTTCCTCATGAATTCAGTGGGGGGCAACGACAAAGAATCGGAATTGCTAGGGCATTGGCACTTAATCCTTCATTTATCGTAGCGGATGAACCGATTTCGGCACTAGATGTTTCCATTCAGGCACAGGTGATTAACCTTCTTGAAGACTTGCAAAAGGAAAATGAACTGACCTATTTATTCATTGCCCATGATTTAGCCATGGTGAAACATATCAGTGATCGTATTGGTGTGATGTATATGGGGAAATTGGTAGAGCTTACGACCAGTGATGCATTGTTCCGAGATCCACTTCATCCCTACACACATGCATTATTATCGGCCATACCTGTAACGGAACCGAAATTGAGGGGAACTCGGGAGCGAATCGTGCTTTCGGGTGATCCACCTAGTCCATTAAATCCGCCATCTGGTTGTCCTTTTAGAACTAGATGTCCTAAAGCAATGGAGAAATGTGGGGAAGTGATGCCAGAGTGGAAGGAAATCAAGGCGGAACACTGGGTAGCTTGTCACTTACATTAAAAAAGAAAGGGAGGAACAAAAAGTGAAAAAAGTTTCATTGATTTTTATTACATTATTGGTTTTAATTATTGCCGGATGTGGTAATAAAGAAGCTGGCGATACAAATAGTGGAGATTCAAAAGAGAATGTAGCACAGGAGCTAACGTTAAATCTTGGTGGAGAGCCTTATACAATTGATCCGGCTTTTGCATCAGATACGACCTCATTTTGGGTGATTGATAATTTATATCAAGGATTATACATGTATGACAAAGAAGGAAATATTGTTGAAGGAACAGCTAGTAAAGTAGATATTTCTGAGGATGGAAATACATACACCTTCACCATTCGTGATGGTGTAGAATGGTCGAACGGAGATCCGTTAACAGCAAAGGATTTTGAATTTGCTTGGAAACGTGTGTTAAATCCAGAAACAGCTGCCTATGACCCATCAAGTTTCTACTATATAAAGGGTGCTGAAGAATATAACACTGGAAAAGGTACTGTAGAAGATGTAGGAATTAAAGCAACTGATGATCAAACATTAGTAGTCGAATTAAATACACCAGTTAAATTTTTCCCTAAAGTACTTCTGGGCCAAGGATTCATGCCGGTTAACCAAAAGGTAGTTGAAGCGAATGAAGACTGGGCTGCAGAAGCAGAAACAGTTGTAACAAACGGACCATACTCATTAGTAAGTTGGGATCACAATAATGAACTAGTAATTGAAAAAAGTGATTCTTATTGGGATAAAGAAAGCATCACCATGGAGAAAGTAACCTTCAAAATGGTCGCAGATGCAACAACTGAATACCAAATGTACAAATCTGGTGAGCTTGACTTAGTAGAATCGATTCAAGTAGATGCCATCGAGCAGGAAAAAAGCAGCGAGGAATACCATAATAATCCTTCGTTCAGTGTTTACACTTACTCTTTCAATGTAGAGGAAGAACCATTTAATAATGCAAAAATCAGAAGAGCCTTTGCATCAGCCATTGATCGTGAAGCCATCACGAAACATATTTCAAAAGGTGGAGAAATGCCTGCTTACGGTTACGTAGCATACGGAGTTCAAGCCCCAACTGGAAATGATTTTAGAGATGATGCAGATGAGTATTACAAGTTTGATAAAGAAGAAGCACAAAGCCTACTAGAAGAAGGAATGAAGGAAGAAGGCTGGACTGAACTGCCTGCAGTAACATTAAAATATAATTCAGAAGCAAACCATAAGAAAATCGCAGAAGCACTTCAAGAAATGTTTAAAGAAAACCTTGGTGTAACAGTAGAATTGGAAAATCAAGAATGGAAAACATATATTGATACATTTAAACAAAAGAATTTCCAAATCGCAAGAATGGGCTGGGTTGGAGACTTCCTTGATCCATATCCAGTATTAAATCTATATAGCAGTAAAAGCTCAAGTAACTTTACCAATTGGAACAACCCAGAATTTGATCAGTTATTAGAGCAATCTCTAATTGAACAAGATGAAGCAAAGAGATATGAGCTATTACATCAAGCGGAAGCTGTTCTAATGGAAGATATGCCAATCATTCCAATTTACTTCTCTTCACAAAACTCACTTGTAAAGAGTAATGTAGACGGTATTCGATTTGATCCACTTACAAAACCTGATTTCCGATTTGCAACAAAGGAATAGGGATTTCTTTTAAAAGGAGACATTTACGTTGAAAAAGTATTGTTGGTCCGTCGTGTTGGTTATTATTGCTTTTGGAATAGTAAAAGCACTAGGTTTGTATAACTTCCAATCTATGATCATGATTAATCGAATTTTTCTAGCGGGCTTACTAGCATTACTTTTAGGTGCGGTCCTTTATGTAACGAGAAGCGGATTTTTAGATCTGTTTTTATCAGGATTTACGAAAATGAAAGATTCAATGGTAAATAGGTCAACAGCTATGTTGGAGGTTGAAAAACAGATAGCAACCAATGAAGACCTTATTCAATGGAAGGAACAATTTACTTTTCAAGTAATGGTCTATTCACTTGGTTGTGGAACAGGACTACTATTCATTTCAACTATTTTGTCTCTATATAGATCATAAGTAAAAGAGGGTGTTCAAAGATTTTCTTTGGAGCATCCTTTTTTCTTATTTTTTAAGTATTTGTAAATGGAAAGTGCGCAGCATAAGAAATAATTGAACAAACGGTGTCTAGTTTGTGAACCATAATAAATTTTTTGAAAACGGAACCTCTTCCTACTTTACATACCCTTTGGGGGTATGTTAAGATGAAATCAAGTTAGGAGGTTATGCTATGGAAAACAAAGCTGAAGAAGTAAACTGTCATTCAGAATGTGGTACATCTGAACGTAAAAGTCATCATCCTGAACATGTGAAACAGAATTTGTCAAATCGTTTAAACCGGATCGAAGGTCAAATTCGAGGCATTAAGGGAATGATTGAAAAAGACGTTTACTGTGATGATGTTATAACCCAGATTTCGGCAACCCAATCAGCTTTAAATAGTGTGGCCAAAATTCTTTTGGAAGGTCATTTAAAAGGCTGTGTCGTAGATCGCCTTTCGGAAGGTGACGATGAAGTTTTAGATGAATTAGTTGTTACCATCCAAAAATTAATGAAAAAATAATTTTTTTTAAAGCTTTTATACCCCTATATAGTATCGGGGATCATCATATATTTTTAAAAGGAGAGTATAAATTATGCAAACTGTAACATTAAACGTACACGGAATGTCTTGCGGACATTGTGTAAAGGCTGTAGAAGGTAGCGTTGGCGTGTTAGAAGGTGTTAGTGAAGTAAAGGTAAAATTAGATGAAGCTTTGGTTGAAGTAGCGTTTGATGAATCCAAAGTATCTCTTGATAAAATTAAAGAAACAATTGACGATCAAGGATATGACGTAGAGTAAGAGTGCTTCCATAGCACTCTCTCATTTTCGAAAAAATATACCCCTTGGAGGTATAAAGGAGGTAGGGAAGATCATGAGTACCGAAGCAGCAGCAGCTAGAAAGTTGAAGGAAGCGAGCATTCAAATTACAGGGATGACTTGTGCAGCGTGTTCGACACGTATTGAAAAAGGGTTAAATAAAATGGAGGGCGTTGAGCAGGCATCCGTTAACCTAGCACTTGAAAAGTCTACGATTAAATATGATCCATCAAAACTGAGTGAAGCAGATTTTGAAAAGAAAATCGAAGCACTTGGTTATGGTGTAGTGAAACAAAAAGCAGAATTTGAAATTACAGGGATGACCTGTGCAGCGTGTTCGACACGCATCGAAAAAGGGCTAAACAAGATGGAAGGTGTTTCAATTGCAAACGTAAATTTAGCACTTGAAAAAGCAACCATTGAATTTAATCCATCAGAGGTAACAATTGCAGATATTATTGCAAAGGTAGAGAAGTTAGGCTACGGTGCACACCAAAAGCAAGAGGATAAAGAACAAGTAGACTATCGTGAAAAACACATTAAAGATCAGCAACGAAAATTCATTTTTTCAGCGATTTTATCGTTACCATTATTATGGACGATGGTAGGGCATTTTTCCTTTACATCGTTTTTATATGTTCCAGATTTCTTAATGAATCCTTGGATTCAACTGATCTTGGCAACACCGGTACAATTTATTATCGGGAAACAGTTTTATGTAGGAGCCTATAAGGCACTACGTAATGGAAGTGCAAACATGGACGTCCTCGTTGCTATGGGTACTTCAGCAGCCTATTTTTATAGTGTGTATCAAGCAATTGTAACAGCCGGAACGGACCAGATGCCACACCTTTACTTTGAAACAAGTGCAGTGCTAATCACACTGATTCTTTTAGGTAAATTATTTGAAGCAAGAGCGAAAGGTCGTTCATCTGAAGCGATTAAAAAATTAATGGGACTTCAGGCAAAAACAGCCATCGTTGTGCGTGATGGAGTTGAGAAAGAAGTTCCGTTAGAAGAAGTCGTAATAGGTGACACCATTTTAGTGAAACCGGGTGAAAAAATCCCTGTTGATGGTGAGGTACTAGAGGGAACAACAGCTGTTGATGAATCGATGTTAACAGGCGAAAGCTTACCAGTAGATAAAACGTCAGGTGATGTCTTATATGGCTCAACGATTAACAAAAATGGCTTCATTAAAATGAAAGCAACAAAAGTCGGTCGTGACACAGCACTAGCCCAAATCATTAAAGTAGTAGAGGACGCACAAGGTTCGAAAGCGCCCATTCAACGTTTGGCTGACCAAATTTCGGGTATTTTTGTTCCAATCGTAGTGGGAATTGCTTTTCTTACATTCCTAGTATGGATCATATGGGTTAGTCCGGGAGAGTTTACACCAGCACTTGAAGTGTTAATTGCTATTCTTGTAATTGCTTGTCCATGTGCACTCGGTTTAGCAACGCCGACCTCGATTATGGCGGGCTCTGGTCGCGCAGCTGAATTTGGGATTTTGTTTAAAGGTGGCGAGCATTTAGAACAAACCCAGGGTATTGATACAGTTGTAGTCGACAAAACGGGTACTGTAACCCATGGTAAACCAGTTTTAACGGATGTTTTAACAGCAGATGCCCAAGATGAAGAGACATTTTTATCATTAATCGGTGCAGCTGAAAAACAATCTGAGCATCCACTCGCACAAGCGATTGTTGAGGGGATCCGGGAAAAAGGCATCGAACTTGGGGATGTTCAATTTTTTGAAGCGATTCCGGGATATGGTGTCATTGCGACGGTTTCAGGCCAAGGGATTGTTATTGGTACACGTAAACTTATGCAGCAATATGGAATTGATGTCCAATCGGTTTTACCTGAGATGGAAAAACTTGAAACCGACGGTAAGACAGCGATGCTAGCGGGTATTAATGGACAGTATGCGGGACTAGTTGCCGTAGCGGATACCGTGAAAGATACTTCTAAAGAAGCGGTAAGACGCCTACATGATATGGGTATTCACGTCATTATGATGACAGGTGATAACGAGCGCGCAGCACAGGCTATTGGGAAAGAGGTAGGCGTTGATACGGTTATTGCAGAAGTACTTCCTGAAGGCAAAGCAGAGGAAGTGAAAAAATTACAACAACAGGGTAAAAAAGTGGCAATGGTCGGGGACGGCATCAATGACGCACCAGCACTTGCTAGTGCAGATATTGGAATGGCCATTGGCACAGGTACGGATGTTGCAATGGAAGCAGCAGATATTACACTGATTAGTGGTGACCTCAATAGTATTGCTGATGCAATATTAATGAGTCGCAAAACAATGCGAAATATTAAGCAAAACTTATTCTGGGCCTTTGCTTATAACACCATTGGGATTCCAATTGCTGCAGTAGGATTGCTTGCACCATGGGTAGCAGGTGCAGCAATGGCATTCAGTTCCGTATCGGTCGTATTAAACGCATTACGATTACAACGAGTAAAATTAAAATAATATAGGGACGATTAGGACAGGTGCCTTGACCCACATTCATTTGAATCTGGGACATTGAACCTGTCCCTTTGCCCCATAGTAGGATGTGAGAATGGGATGGATCAAACGGATAAAAAGGTTAAATTGGCTGTGAATGGTGGAATTTCATTTGGTGCAAAATTAAATGCCAAACAACTGGTTGTCATTGCTGAGTACCTAAACGATGGCGATGAACTTGAGTTAACAACCTTCCAACAGCTTTATATAGAAGTACTAGAAAGTAAAGTTGAAATGGTGAAAGAAAAATTTGAGGAAGTCGGTTTATCCTGTTACCCTGTAGGGAATTTTGTAAAAAGCTTAAGAACTTGTAATTTTTGTAAAGGTGCAGAAGAAGAAGGGATGCCTGTAGCGATTGAACTTAATAATCGAATTGCCGGAAAACAGGTTCCTTTTACGCTTCGCCCAGCCTATACAGGATGTCCTGTTGGATGTGGTGAGCCTTTAGTAAATGATATTGGCGTCATGAAAGTAAAAGACGCATATGATTTATATATCGGCGGAAAAGCGAAAGGAAAAGATGCCAAAGCAGGCACTTTATTATTGGAGCAGCTAACCCCAGAACAGCTTTTTGAAGTTGTTGAAAAGTTAATTACGATTTATGCTGAACATGGCAAGAAGAGAGAACAATTTTCAAAATTTATTAATCGTTATGGTTTAGAAAACATAAAAATGTCAGTTATATAAATGCTTCTGTTCATGGGATGGGGGTAAAGATGAAATTATTAAAAAATAGTTTCGGATAAAGGGGATTGGAAATGAAAAAGCGAAAGGTCGGAATCTTACTTTTTGACTATGTGGATGTCTTAGACTTTGCTGGTCCTGCTGAGGTGTTATCATTAACAGCTAAAAACAAAGCTGAACAAGCATTAACCCTATACAAAAAACATTTACTACCAACTAGACCATTCGAAGTATATACTCTTTCGGAAACAGGAGAAGAAATTAAAACTCATTCGGATATAAAGGTAAAGCCAGACTTTAGCATTGATAATAGTCCAGAATTAGATATTCTACTAATTCCAGGTGGTCCCTTACGAGCAGTACAGGATGTAGCTAAAAACAAAAAAATCATAGAGTGGATTATTACTCATAAAGGCATTGATTTCATATGCTCAGTTTGCACTGGAGCATACATATTAGGTGAAACTGGCTTGCTAAATGGAAAGAAGGCAACCACCCATCATTTAGCTTTAAAATTGCTACAAGAAAAGTATCCTGAGATTAACGTTTTATCCGACAGAAAAGTAGTGCAGGATGGCAATATCATAACCTCTGGCGGAGTTTCTTCAGGAATAAATATGGCACTACATCTTGTTGAGCAAATCATGGGGAAATCTGCTGCTGAAAGAACTGCCAAAACGATCGAATTTATAATTTGAATTTATCATTAAAGGTAGCTTAGTTAAATAAAGGTTCGTCTCGTATTTTAAGAGGTGGTCAATGGACACGGAGGAAGAGTATGCAGGATTGGCTAGTGGAAGTTCTAGTTAACTATAAAGAGTTCGCTGTTGTAGTCAGTTTGCTGATTAATATAATAATCAGCGTCCTTGGCTTTATTCCCAGTGTTTTTATAACTGCTGCAAACCTACTAGTCTTTGGTTTTTGGAAGGGAACCTTCATTTCTTTTTTAGGAGAGACTATAGGAGCTATTGTCTCTTTTTGGCTATACCGAAAGGGTTTTAAAAGATATGTAGGAAAAAAGCTGGATAAATATCCACTTGTATCTAAACTCCTTGGGACTAAAGGGAAGGAAGCCTTTTTTCTAATCCTTTCTTTGCGATTATTACCTTTTATGCCATCAGGTTTAGTAACCTTCGCATCCGCAATGGGTAAGGTTAGTCTAATCGTTTTTCTTTTTGCAAGCTCAATCGGAAAGATACCAGCCCTACTTATTGAAGCATATTCAGTGAATCAAGTAACGAATTGGACCACAGAAGGAAAGGTCATTTTAACAATACTCTCAATGTTAGGGTTGATCTATATCATAAGAAATCTAAGTAAGAATTATAAAGATAAATAATGAGTGGAGTTCGAACTATCCTACAAACTAAAACAGGGCTGTTCTCAATTGTCGTTGTATGACGTTTGGAACAGCCCTTTTACTATGTGTCTTTTCTATTCTATTCTGGTTTTACCCATTCTTGTGACCATCTTTCAATCTCCCTTAAAATGGGCTCCATCGTATGTCCTTTTTCCGTTAATGAATATTCAATAATAACGGGTGTTTCTGGAATAACTTCACGTCTAACCAATCCTCGGTGCTCTAGATCTTTTAAACGGTCTGATAGGACTTTGCCACTTATACCTATAGAAGATTGAATTTCATTAAACCTCTGAGGTCCCAATAATAATTGATAGATCACTAATGCCGTCCATCTCTGACTTAATAGCGAAATTGCCTTTTCAAATTTTGGACATATAGTAGGTTGTTTCATTTTTTCATGCACCTCTCTTGGTCACTATTATATCAAAAACAAACGGTTAATTACAAATTGAAATCTAATCACTTGACATAATTTATTTATATAAATATACTTACTTACATAAAGTAACTGATATGAAACACTAGAAACATTGGAATAATAAACTTTAAAGAGAGTACCCTAGGAGGGCTATTATGGGATATCACACAAAACCTACGACATTCGTGGGACATGTCAAAATCAAAGTTACAAAACTTGAACGTTCTATACAATTTTATAAGGAAATACTTGGTTTCGATATTTTGGAACAAACAGCATCAACAGCAAAGCTAACAACAGATGGAAAAACGAGTATTCTTTCACTCGTACAACCAGAAGATGTGGTCCCAAAACAAGGAAGAACGACTGGGCTATATCATTTTGCTCTTCTTTTACCTACTAAATCAGATTTGGCGAATATCGTAGTTCATTTAGTTGAAAAAGGGATTCGCTTTGGATCTTCTGACCATCTAGTGAGTGAAGCATTGTATTTACATGATCCCGATGGAAACGAAATTGAAATTTATATAGACCGCGATCCTTCAGAATGGAATTGGAATGGCGATGAAGTGGATATGGCAGTTGATCCACTTGATTTTGAACGATTATTAAAAAACTCTGTACCGGGTAAGCCATGGCAGATGCCAAAGCAAACGGTTATGGGGCATATACACTTACATGTAGCCGAATTAAAAAAGACTGAAGAATTTTATGTAAAAGGACTTGGAATGGATGTCGTCAATCGATTTGGAGGGCAAGCATTATTCCTTTCTTATGGAAAATACCACCATCACATTGGGGTTAATACATGGAATGGAGTAGGGGCACCGATGCCGCCTAAAAATGGTGTTGGACTTGAATTTTATACACTCATTTTTCCAAGTGAAGAAGCTCGTGCCGGGATGGTGAATAATTTAAAACAGATTGGTGCGACTGTTTTAGAAGAAAATAATAACATCATTACGCATGATCCTTCTGGTAATCAAATTATTTTATCGCTATAAAGTAAAGGAGGAACCCTCTATGAATCAAGATAAAAAAAGTGGAATTGAAATTGGGATTTACACACTTGCAGATATTGGCCCTGACCCCCTAACAGGAAACACAATTACGGTCGGGGAAAGGGTAAAAGAAATCGTTCAAGCCGCAAAATTGGCTGACGAGGCAGGGCTAGATGTATTTGGAATAGGAGAACATCATCGTCTTGATTATGCGTCATCTTCTCCAGCAGTTTTACTGGCTGCTATTGCACAAGTAACCAATCAAATTCGATTAACAAGCACAACAAGTGTATTGAGCACGCTTGATCCTGTTCGTCTTTTTGAGGATTTTGCTACAGTCGATTTACTTTCAGATGGTCGGGCCGAAATCCTAGCTGGTAGAGGGGCATTTATAGAATCATTTCCTCTTTTTGGCTATAGTACGAACGATTATGATGAATTATTTGAAGAACATATGGATCTCCTTTTACAATTGTCAAAAAATGAAACCGTCACATGGTCAGGGAAATTCCGTTCATCCTTACGAAATGCTGAAATTGCGCCAAGGCCGGTACAAGAAAATTTACCGGTTTGGATTGGAGTTGGAGGGACACCTGAGAGTGCTGTACGTGCTGGAAGATTTGGAGTGGGAATGGCATTAGCGATTTTAGGTGGTCATCCAAGACGCTTTAAGCCACTTGTCGATCTGTATCGGCAAGCTGGGATAGACGCTGGGCATGCACCTGAATCGTTAAAGGTTGGTGTAACTGGCCATGCTTATCTAGCTGAGACAACGGAGCAAGCGAAAGACGAGTTTTATCCGTATTACTCCAATTACTGGGGATACGTGAATCGTCAGCGTGGCATGGGGACAAGGATGTCCAGGGCTGACTTTGAACAGATGGCGAGTCCAGAAACTGCGTTGTTCGTGGGCAGTCCGCAGCAGGTCGCCGAAAAGATCCTTCAACAATACGAACTTTTCGGGCATCAACGTTTCCTTGCGCAACTAGACATAGGTGGACAACCATTTAAAAATGTCGCAAAAGGGATTGAATTGTTAGCAACGGAAGTAGCTCCAATCGTTCGAAGAGAAACAGGGAAATAATTCGGAGCTACACTTATTTTAAAAATGAGAGCCTGACTCCTACCGGATTAACGAATGAATCTGGTAGGGGGTGAGGCTTTTTTTATGTCGCAATATCTTGGAAAAAAGGAGGTGTTGGACTTGCAAAGCACTGAAAGACACCGATATTTGGATAAAATTGGGGGATGTTAGACCTGCAAAACTTCGAAAGAGGCGCGTGATTGGATAAAACTAGGAGATGACTGACATGCAAAGCTTCGAAAGAGGTATTCAACTGGATAAAACTAGGATACACCTAACGTGCAAAGCTCTGTAAGAGGCACCCGATTGGATAAAACTAGGAGATGCATAACATACAAAGCTCCAAAAGAGGCCTCCATCTGGATAAAACCAGGAATACCTACCGTGCAAATCCCAGAAAGGCAACCCTCAACTCGATGAAACTAAGAAATCCTAGTAGGTCCAGTTCAAATCAACGTCGCTATACTTCCAGCAGCAAAAGAATACATACCTCTCCCACATTTTTTAGTTCCAAGTTCAATTGCTTAATGGTAAAGTTTTATAATAAAACTGTTTTTTCAATTAGGTTGCCTTTTATTGGGGGAAATATAGATGGCTATCACGCTTACGATGCTTATACTAGGATTGTTATTAGGGTTTGTTGGGGCTGGGGGATCTGGTTTCATTATTGCACTATTGACAGTTGTGTTTGGAGTGCCTATTCATACCGCACTTGGGACATCGCTTGCTGCAATGGTATTTACGACTTTATCAGGAGCTTACAGCCACTATCAACAAGGCAATATCGATTTGAAAACAGGACTAGCCGTTGGGGGATTTGGTGCGGTCACTGCCTATTTGGGTTCCTTGATTGCAGTGTGGATTCCGGTTAATTTGTTACATTGGTTGACAGCTGGAATGCTGTTCCTATCTGCTGTTATGCTAATGGTTCGTTTGTTTATTATCAATAAAATAGATAGAAATCATAATTTGTCAAAACGAAAAGCCCTCTTTGTGCGTTCTGCTATAGTCGGAATCGTCTGTGGTGTTTTGTCAGGGACCTTTGGAATTGGCTCCACTCCATTTATTCAAATTGGATTATTGACTATATTAGGGCTCTCTGTTCAAAAGTCTGTTGGAACTACAATGCTTGTGATTTTGCCAATCGCCTTAGCAGGTGGAGTTGGTTATTATTTTGAGGGGTACCTTGATTTTCTGCTACTTCTTCAAGTATTAGCGGGAACGATGGTCGGCTCATACATTGGTGCGAAATTTACCAATTATGTTCCACTCCCCATTTTAAAGAGTGCAATGGTGCTCACGCCAGTTATAGCTGGGACTATTTTGCTGTTTTAAAAGTGTGTGGAAACCAGAATATAAAGAAATTGAAGGTGTTAGGCATCAGGGTGTCTGGCACTTTTTTGTTACAATGGCAAATTGTAATCCCCACCCTTTGTGAGGGAATACTGGAGTGAGAATCCAGACAATAAAGAAGTAAAATCTACCTTTTTGAAGATCAAAATATAAGTAACAGTGCCACATACAAAAATAACGATGCCGCACACTTGTTCATTTTAAGGGACTTCATGCAGAAATTAGCAGGATTTTTTAAAGTGTAGTGCGACGCGTAGACAGGTCCCGCGTCGCACTAACATTAGAAAAGGAATAGAGCCTAATACCCAACCTCGACTGATGCGACGACGATGTACATTAAATCGTTTTGATCGCCTTTTTCCTCAAGGACGATTCCGCTTGTCGTCAGCATTCCACCGTCCATCACTTCCACTGAGACTTTTCCAAATGGTATAGCCCCTTTAACTGCATCGATATCTAGCTTTTCTTTATCACAAGGAATCGCTAATTTTACATTGACTACCATATTGTCTAAGCTATTGCCCGGCAGTACAGATCGAATTCCTGGCATTGAATTAAAATGAATCGCATTTTTCACCGCGCGGATAGCAGCCTTCGTAATATTTTGACCGTGCACATCAATTCCCATCCCGGTTTCAATAAACATCAATTTTTCCATCAAATATACACCTCGTTAATACGTGATAATTCTATTTTAGATAATTAAGCCATATGATACAACTTTAAGATGGGTATGACATTGATTCTGTGTGATTGCGAATGTGAGGTAAAAAATGAAAGAAAGCAGGGGAAAATGTAGGTTGTCTTGTAAAAAAATTACGCTAGTTAAGTAAGAATATGGTAACATTATGATGGATAATTTATGGAAAAAACGAATAATGAAGAATGTAAAATTTACAAATAAATTAGATAAATATCGTATATAGAAAGCTAATACATTAAGGGGACTTTGAAAGTGAAGTACACAGGAAGATTGTGGTTAATTGGGCTAGTATTGTTTTCCGGAGCCATATTTAAAATCAATGCATATTTAACTTTAGGACATATTCCTTTGACAGAATGGGTTATTAACGCGGTTTTTATTTTTCCTGCTTGGTGGTGTGGGTTACAATATGACAAAGCCAAATATTACGCCAAAGAATTAAAGAAAAAGGAAGAGGAATTAAACCAGCTTTTTAACAGTATTGACGCTGTTATTTTTTCTTTTGATCTAGTAACAAATAAATTAATGGTTTCATCAAAATTAAATAATTTTTATGGATATTCCGCTAATCAAATTTATAATAGTAATTTTTTATGGAGAGAATTCGTCTTCCATGAAGATATTCATATCGTGAATAAATTAGAGGAGGATTTATTAAAAGGTAAAGCTGTAGTAAGTGAATACCGAATTTTACTACCAAATGGGGAGATAAAATGGATTCAAAAAAGGGTTACACCCATTTTTGATTCTAATGGGAAGTTAGTAAAAATAAATGGGATTGACATTGACATTGATCCCCGGAAAAAAGTTGAAGCGTTACTTAAGCATACACAAGCACAAAATCGAAAGCTTTTAGAAAAACGTTTAGAGGAATCTGAACAACGTTTTGAGTCTTTATATGTCCATAATTCCGATGCTATTTTCACACTTAATTTAGAAGGAGAATTGATGGACACGAATCCAGCGTCGGAAACATTAATCGGTTATAGCCTGGAGGAACTCCAAAAAATGGGGTGGGATTCAATTGTTATTCAGGAAGACCGAACAAGACATCAACAGCATTTTCATGATGTCAAAGAAGGGAAGCATCAGGAATTTAATGTATCTATGATTCACAAAGATGGTAGAAAAAGAATGGTAGAGATAAAAATGATACCGATAATCAATGAGAATGAATTTATTGGAATTTATCAAATCGCAAAAGATATTACCGATTCGAAATTAGCAGAAGAAATGATAAGAAGATCTGATAAGCTCTCTGTAGTTGGTCAATTAGCAGCAGGAGTTGCCCATGAAATTCGTAATCCATTAACTACGCTAAAGGGATTTGTTCAATTTCTTAAATCGGATATTGATAATCGGTATGCTGATATTATGCTAACCGAGCTAGAACGAATTAATTTGATTGTAAGTGAGTTTCTGATTCTTGCAAAGCCCCAAGGGATAAAGTACGAACGTATGAATGTAAGCAAGATTTTACGTGATGTTGTTTCATTACTAGAAACTCAAGCTATATTAAACAAAATCCATATTCAACTTGAAGATGATATAGAAAATCCAGTTATATCTTGTGAACAGAATCAATTAAAGCAAGTTTTTATTAATCTTCTAAAAAATGCAATGGAATCTATGCAAAATGGTGGAGAAATTATCGTTAAGGTTAAAAGAAAAAAGAAAGACATGATTAGTATAAGGTTTATAGATGAAGGAGTCGGAATATCGGAGAAGCAAATTCCAAGACTTGGTGAGCCTTTTTATACCACAAAAGCAGATGGTACGGGGTTAGGTTTAATGGTTTGCTATCGGATTATAGAATCTCACGGTGGCTATATGAAAATTTCGAGCAAATTACAAAAAGGGACCATAGTTGAAGTTTGTCTACCTAACAATCACCATTTTGCCAATGAAGAAAAGCTTTCTAAAACAGATAAACAACTGACCCCGTAGTAAAAAACAGTTTATTTTGCCGGGGTCTAAGCAATTATTTTCTTATTACGCTTACTAGTATTCCAAAATCATATCTACAATCTTTTTCGCGAATATGTTAGTTGGATCTATCACCCTAATCCCATCTAATTCACTTAAAACGAGTGGGATTTCGGTGCAAGCAGCAATAATGGCCTCTGCTCCTTGATCTACTACTGTTTGTGTTGCTTGAAGTAAAAGCTTCTTTCCTTTATTGAGATTTCCACTTTTTACAGCATAAATTCCTTCCATAATACTATCTTGTGTCATTTTGTCGGGTTCCACCACAGCAATTCCTTGTTCGCGAAGGGATTGTTGGTATAGATTTGTTGATAGTGTGCCGTCAGTAGCTAGCAAGGCAATCTTTTTTAAGCCTGCATTTTCTATATATCTAACAGTTTCATTGGGCATATTCAACATCGGGATCTTGACCTTAGCTTGGATATCATTTAAATAATAATGAGCAGTATTACAGGCGATCGCAATCATATCTGCACCTGCTACTTCTAATCTGTTTGCTGATTCGATCATAAAAGGAAGTGGGGTTGAACCCTTACCCAATATCGCATCTGTACGGTCTGGTATTTGTGGGTAGTTATCAACAATCATATGAATGTGATCTTGGTCGCTTTGGGCAGGTGTTAGTTGAATGATTTTTGTCATTAAATCAACTGTAGCAAGTGGTCCCATTCCACCCATAATACCTAATGTTTTTCTCATGTTATCCCCCGTCTATAAAAACGGTTGTTGAAGATTACTCATCCAAATCTCCAACAACCGTTTTATTTTATTTGCGAATAGGCTTATACACTTACCCCACTCGAGACTTTTAATTCTCGTTTTTCCTCGATTGCATTTACGACAACAGCTGCCGAGGCGTCACCTGTGATATTTACAGATGTACGGACCATATCTAAGATTCTATCAATACCGGCAATGAGAGCAATACCTTCTACTGGAAGTCCCACTGAGGTAACGACCATCGTAAGCATAATCAACCCAGCTCCAGGAACCCCTGCAGTACCGATGGAAGCAAGAGTTGCAGTTAATACAATGGTTAACTGTTGTGCAAAAGAAAGATCGTATCCGAAAAATTGTGCGATGAATATAACACATACACCTTGATATAATGCGGTTCCATCCATATTGATGGTCGCTCCCAATGGAAGAACGAAGCTGCTTACTTTTCTAGAAACACCAAGATTCTCTTCTGTGTTTTTAATCGTTATCGGCAAGGTACCGGAGCTACTTGATGTACTAAACGCCACCATACTAGCCGGTGCAATTCCTTTGAAAAATTTAAGCGGACTCATGTTTGCAAAAAGTTTAACCGAGGTAGAATAGGTTAATACAGCGTGTAGTATACATCCTACATAAACGATTAAGATTACCTTTATTAGTGGAAGAAGTACAGATACTCCATATTGCCCAACAGTTGGCGCAATTAAACCGAAAACCCCGATTGGAGCCAACTTCATCACAATGCCAGTAATTTTATACATGATTTCAGCAAGTTCATCAAAGAAGTTATAGACCGTCTTTGCCTTATCTCCTAGTATCGTAATAGCTAGACCGAGGAAGATGGCAAAGAAGATGATTTGCAACATATCCCCATTTACTAACGAAGCAATAGGATTCGTAGGGATGATATTTAATAACGTATCCACAATCCCTGGAGCCTCAGATGCTTCTGCTTTCTCAAGTGATGCTTCGATATTGAGACCTTTACCTGGAGAAAAGATGTTTGCAAGAATTAACCCAATGGTTACAGCTAAAGCCGTGGTTAAAATATAATAAAAAAATGTGATTCCACCCATACGTCCAATTTTCTTTATGTCTCCAGTACCTGCAACACCTACGACAAGGGAAGCCAGAACTAAAGGTACGATAATAAACTTGATCATTCGTAAGAATAAATCACCAAGTGGCTTAACAACCTCAATACTTGGCCCAACAATAGCACCAACAATAATAGCAAGTACAAAAGCAATTAAAATCTGCGAAAGCAAACCAATTTTCTTCATAATAACCTCCTTTGATTGGTGGGATATGGGGACAGGTACCATGTCCCAATGGGTCAATGAACCTGTCCCTTTGTCCCGAGATGCAGAAATTTGTCAAGATTCCGAAAATAGTGAGTAAAAAAATATTGCCTTAAGTTCTTCCTCCTTTCTGTATTTGGTACCGCTTACATTATGTTCGAAAAAATATAAAATTTTATATATAGCTTAATCTTTTTATATAAAAAATAACGGAAATAGTCAATAGTCTCTCATGAAATAATTAAAAATAAAAGAAAAAGGGCGTATTGATTATATAAATAGTTATTGATTTTATATAAAATATTATATATCTTTTAATTAAATCCATTTATGGAAAGGAAACTTTTTTATGAACTCGATACATGAACAGTACATTCCTGTCGCAGAAGTGATTGCCAAAACATTTGGTCACGATTGTGAGGTCGTGTTGCATGATTTAACCGTTCCTCAAAGTTCCGTTGTGTACACGGTTAACAATCATGTAACTGGAAGACAAGTAGGACAAAGCTTTAATCACCTCGTTACAGAAGTGCTGCTATCTCAGAACTTTACGAATGATTATTCAGCAAATTATTATTTTCATACCGATGATGGTAGATTAATTAAATCATCTACTTTGTTAATTAGAAATCATGATAAAAAGGTAGTTGGTGCACTTTGCATTAATATTGATACAACTAGAATTACAGACAATATTAATTGGTTAAATAGCTTAATTCCTCAAAATCCAGATCATCCTTCACAACACGCGTATCAACAGGAAAATATGAATGAAACAGAGCATATACAGGAGGTTGCCAATGATTTAATCGATAAAATTATCGGCAATAAACCGGTAGAAAAACTAAGACGGGATGAAAAGTTAGAGATGGTTCGATTTATGGAGCAAAAAGGGATTTTCTTAATTCGTGGAACAATCGATCGAGTTGCAGAGAAGCTGAATATTTCCAAAGTGACGGTGTACAGCTACATTGAAGAAATTAAAGAAAAAAATAACAAAGGATAAAAAAACTTGTCCTTTTATAAAAAATTCTAAGCTCAAGGAGGGATTCGTATGAAATTTATTTCAATTAAAGGTGCAAAACCAAATCCTGGTCATTATTCTGCTGCAACACAAAAAGGAAACTTCCTCTTCATTTCAGGACAACTCCCGGTTGACCCCTTTACAGGCGAAGGAACTAGTGGCGATATTACTGCCGAAACGAAACAGGTGTTGTCAAACTTAGACCATATACTGGAAGCAGCAGATGTGAGAAAAGAGGACATCATGAAGGTCACCATTTATATTGCAGATATTTCATTATGGGATACTGTCAATTCAATCTACAAACAGTATTTTGGAGATCATAAGCCAGCAAGGGCCGTTGTACCGACCAATCAATTACATTATGGATATTCAATTGAACTTGAGGCAGTTGCATACATTGATTAAAGAGGATGTTCAAAAAGTCCGGTAAAAATGACACATCGAATTTCTGCGTTGGCTTGCTTTTCCGTTCCTCACGTATTAACTGCATACGCTCCGGTACTCAAAGCTGCGCCGCCTTGAACTTTCGACGCACAGGATGTGCTAGTGTCGACAATGCCACAGGACGTGGCGTTCTTGTCGACGTGGTCCTTTTTATCCTCCTTTTTGAACACGTACTTAAGGAAAAGGAAGATTGATGATGAACTATATTTGTGTTGAATGTCATACAACATATCCGTTGGAAAGTAATAAATGGAAATGTGATTGTGGTGGACTTCTAAACCTTGAATACGATAAAAAGGCAGTTGATTTTACTGAAACAGCTAGATCCCGAAATCATTCCCTTTGGAAATATATCGATGCTCTCCCATTTGGAGAAGAGGATGTTTGGCAGGAGATTACGCTGGGAGAAGGAGGTACCCCACTCCTCAAAATAGCGGATCATGTCTACGCTAAGGCTGATTATTATATGCCGACACTATCATTCAAAGATCGCGGTGCAGTTCTTCTCATTGCCATGGCGAAAAAGCTAGGCATCGAAAGAGTTGTTGCAGATAGTAGCGGAAATGCTGGAACAGCCATCGCAGCCTATGGAGCAAGGGCGGGAATCCAATGTGACATTTTCGTTCCTGAATCTACCTCTAGTAAAAAAATTGCACAAATTGAAGCACACGGAGCTGTCATTCATAAGGTTCCTGGAACGAGAGAAGATACTGCAAATGCGGCGATTGCTATGGTTGAAAACACACATTCATTTTATGCAAGCCATATTTATAACCCAATCTTTTGGGAAGGTACGAAAACGTATGTGTATGAAATATTTGAGCAAATGAATAACAAGATACCAGATGCATTTATTATTCCAGTAGGGAATGGAACTTTGTTAATGGGAGCTTACATTGCCTTTCAAGAGTTATTGGCAAATGGACAAATTGAGAAAATGCCTAAAATCCTAGCTGTACAGGCGGATAACTGTGCTCCAATTATGCAAGCCTTTGCGGAAGGTAGGGATACGGTTGAGCCGGTTGAACATTCTGGTACTTTGGCTGAGGGCATCGCCATTGCTGCACCTGCGAGAGGAACAGAACTCTTACATGCCATACGGGTAACAGGTGGAGATATTATCGGTGTGTCCGAAGAAAGTATTTTAGAGGCAAGAAAGCAGCTCGCATTAAAAGGGATTTATGTTGAAATCACTTCTGCAGCCAATTATGCCGGATACTTACAATATGTAGAGAAATACCCTGAATTAAAAGATCAGCAACTAGTCTTTCCTTTATGTGGGGCAGGTATTAAGAGTAACTAGAACTAGCAAATGTAGAGATTTTGTTTTGGCTTCAAATCATTAACTTATTTCATTTTTGAGGAGAGATAACGATGAAAAAGCATGAATTAGATACGCCATCCTTAATCATTGAACGAGAAATTATGATGGATAACATTGAGAGAATGCAATCCTATGCAAACAAATATGGTGTTTCCCTTCGCCCACATACAAAAACGCATAAAATGCCAGCTCTAGCCAAATTACAGATAGATGCAGGCGCACAAGGAATTACAGTAGCTAAGGTTGGCGAAGCAGAAGTAATGGCCGAAAACGGATTAAACGATATTTTTATTGCAAACGAAATAGTCGGGGAAGTCAAGCTTGATCGCATCAAGAAGCTTGCCAAAACCATTGATATTTCCTTTGGAGTGGATAGTATTGAACAATGTGAAATGATAGAAAAAGTGTTCAGTGATAGTCAAAAACCAGCCCAAGTTCTGATCGAAATCGAGGTGGGGGAAAACCGCTCTGGTGTGATTGAAGAAAGTGATTATATAAGTTTAGTAGAGTATATAAAAAAATGTTCTCATGTGAATTTAAAAGGAATTTTTTCGCATGATGGTCATACGTACAAAGCGAAAGACCTTGAGGAATGCCGCGACCTCTACAACGCGGCGCAAAAACGTACCCTTCATTTTGCTCATCTAGCCCAAGAATTAGGCTGCAACCTTGAAACGGTAAGCATTGGTTCTACTCCACCGCTCATGCATGATTTTGGCGTTATGGAGGGAATTACGGAGCTTCGCATCGGAACGTATATCCTCATGGATGTTTCGCAAGGAAATGCAATTGGTACATATGATAGATGTGCAGCGAGTGTCCTAACAACCGTTATTAGTAAACCAACTCACGAAAGAGTTATTACCGATGTCGGGGCAAAAGGAATCACGATGCAGTCGCGCAGCCAAGGGATTTGTGCTACTACTGGTTTAGGTTATATTAAAAACTATGGTGTTCATATTGACCAAGTGTATGATGAACATGCCATTATTTATAACGAAGAATTTAGAAATCAAGTTTCAATCGGTGAAAAGGTAGAAATTATCCCAAATCATATATGCCCAGTCTGCAACCTGTATGATCACGCCTACCTTGTTTCCGGGGATGAAGTTGTGGAAGAGGTTCCAATCCTATGTAGAGGGAAATTGCAGTAACAGAGGAGCAGAAATAAGAAAAAGGGTGGACCGATAGTCTACCCTTCTATACATGTTAATCATATAGCTCCCATGCTAACTTCAGTGATTCGATAATATAATCCGCTATCTCCTCAACGTTCGAGTCGTCAGTATTTAATTTGGAATGGTGTAAAGAATAGATATCTTTTCTTTCCATAAATAGTTCTTCAATTTCTTGTAATGAACGCCCTTGTAGAACTGGACGGCTATCAATCAGAATGCTTATTCTTTCCTTCCAAGATTCCCAGGAAACATCTAAGTAAAAAACAATGCAGTTTTTTAAACAAATGTCTCTCGTCTCCTTTTGTAAAAAGGCGCCTCCACCAAGTGAGATAATTTTCAATTTTTGCGTACAATACTTTGAAATGATTTCCTTTTCTTTTTCTCGAAAAGCCTTTTCTCCGATTGAATTGAAAATTTCTGATGTGGGCATATTGTATTCTTTTTCAATCTCTTGATCGATATCTACAAAACTTCTAAATAATTTTTTGGCTACAAGTTGACCAATCGTTGTTTTTCCAACACCCATAAAGCCGATAAAAACAATACTTTTTTCCCTTAATGAATTACTTATCATTTACGGCACTTCCTATTATTAGTCTCATATAGTTAATGGTTGTATTTTAATAAATACTACCATATGTCTTTTATTTTCAAAAGGAAATAATGAAGCGCACCGTAAAATCAAAAATGGCACTCAACGATATTTCGCTGAGTGCCATACTAATTTAAGTAGGAAATCTTAAAACGACCTTATTTCCCAATAAACATCTGTGTCCAATAATTACCTTCTACATGACCTACACCAATATGTGTAAAGTTTGAGCTTAAAATATTCTTACGGTGACCTTCACTATTCATCCAAGCATTTACAACATCTTGAGGAGACCGTTGACCCATCGCAATATTTTCACCTGCTGCACGATATTGAATTCCAAATTTCTTCATCATATCAAATGGTGATCCGTAGGTTGGGCTTGTATGTGAGAAATATCCATTCTTCTTCATATCAGAAGATTTTGTTCTCGCTACCTCGCTTAATTTTAAATCAATTTTTAGAGGCTGTAAGCCGTATTTTGCACGTTCATTATTCGTTAATGTCACAACTTCTTGCTCAAACTGACTTAATGAATAGGTTGCTGGTTTCGTAGTTTCAGTTGTTGGTTGTGCAGGCTGCTGAACAACAGGTTTTTCTTGAACAGGTACTTCGGCCTTTGGTGCTTTTGGCACCTCAACTTGAGTAGGTACCTCTTCTTTTGGCTGAGTTTGATAGTACCCCGTATAGTATTTTTTAAGTAAGTCTTGAATGAGGTTATTCCAATTTGTATTGTTATTAACAGATACAACGTAACGGCCTTCATATCCATGATTAGAGCCACTTAATTGCTCTGCAGAACTAGCAAATGGTCCAGTAACTAATAGTGCACCTGCAACTACTAAAGATAATACGGTTTTCTTCATTTTCAGTCCTCCTTGTTGTATGACGAAAGATACAATCCCATCATAGCATGCGAATTTTGTAATAAAGGAGGAAGACTTTTCCTTCTGCTACTATCCTACTATTTTAACTTTAACGATAGCTGAAAATGAATAGATTTGACCTAATGAATATGCTGTTCCTTTTTGTAAGTATGGGAAAAAAATACCTGGATATGCCTATTGACATGTCTAAGGCAAGGGAAGTTTTATGACGTTTTTTACTATTAAATGACGAATGTTGCGGGACAGGGGGACAGGTCCCGCGTCCCATAAAGTAGGAAACTGGGACAGTGAACCTGTCCCCCTGTCCCAAAGAAAGAAGCAATAATCTGCATCATGCAAACTATTGCTTCTATGAAAAACGAGGCTACCTCATTATTTAGAGGAATCCTCAGCGTCATCTGCTAATCCATTTGCTGCATCGTCTGAAAATTTGTCAGAGAACTTGTCTGAGAATTTATCAGAGAATTTGTCAGAACCTGATTGTTGTGAAAGTGTAGTCAGGCTTTCTGAAAATCCAGTTGAAAAAGCTTGTGCAAAGGATTCAGCAATTACTGGCGCAAGCACATTCATTTGAGCCAAAGCTGCATTATCTTTTTCAGCTGCTGATGCCTTTTTAATCCCTTCAGCAAAAGCATTAGAAAAAGCTTCGGCAAACGCTGCTGCAAAGGAAGAAACGGAAGCTTCGACCAAGTTTTTTACCTGTTCTCTATTGAATTTTTTATTTTCCATCAATTACCCCTCCCTTCAAATGGTTTACTCTATCTTACGTATCCGATTAACGACTGTACACGCCATATACCATACTGCAAAAGCACATTTTTTTAACAATAAGCTTTTCCTTTCATATAGTGAAAATAAAAATGGAATAGGAGAGGGAAAGAGTGAATGTTCGTACTCGTATACCGGAACAGGACGATGCACATATCATTGCGATGGGATCCGTCATCTTCGGGATTGATGCGGGATTGATCGAAAACAGGTTGAAGCTTGCTGAGGACGTATTACTTGTTTGTGATGATCAGGATAAGATAGTAGGCTTCTTAAGCTATCGACTAAAAGAGAAAACGGAGTTTTTCATAGATATGGTGGCCTTTGACCCGTACTATCAAGGCAGGGGGATCGCGCTGTCATTTTTACCAACCTTACTTGATTATGCGAAAGATAAAGGGGCTTTATCTATTGGAGGTATTGTTTATAAAAAGAATGAGCGTGTGCTGAAATTGTTCAAGCATTGGGGATTTCGCATTAAGAGATATTTTGTCGATACCGTATATATCGAAAGGGTCATCTAGTGGTGGCGAAAGTCATGAACATTGATCTTTTCAAGCTGCTGATGGAACATTATCAGTTATCTTTGGGGAGCTACGAAATTATACGAAAAACAAATCGCTCATTACTAATAAAGTGCAAGACAAACCAAGGTATTTTCATTTTGAAGAGAGCCTTTACAAGTTCGGAGAGGCTAGAATTTCTTTTACAAGCAATGGAGTATTTAAGGGAAGGGGGTATCCATATTCCCAAAATATTAAAAACGATACATCAAAACGATTATGTTAGTCTAGATGGAAACTTCTATTATCTTCAAGAGTGGGTACCGTCCATCAATCCACCAGTAACTTCAGTAGAAGACTTGATAGAGCTATCAAAGCAAATTGGAACGGTTCACAAGATATCGAAAGACTATCAATCTCCTAAAGCTCACCTTTTCTTTAAAGGAATTAGCTGGGAATATAATATGAAACGAGCCTTATTCCTGCTGGATGGCATGCGTTTGGTAAAAAATGAAATGGGGGATATTGATTTCTTTTTACATGCTGGGGAATTGGTTATGCATGAATTGGAAAAATCATTATCCTTTCCGTTTTTGAAAAATCTTCCATTTGAAGAACAATTTTTGTGCCACAATGACATCCACCTTGGTAATCTATTAAAAAATGATTCAGGGCTTTTTATCATCGATTGGGATTTCGCAAAATATGATATACCTGCTAAGGACATGAATGGATTAGTAAAAATAATGGGGGAGGTAGAAGGGAAGTGGGACAAAACTGTGTTTGAATCCATGCTCGAAGCATATACCAAGGAAAATCCAATATCAGATCAATTGTTATCACTTATTTACTTGTATCTTGCATTTCCGCATAACGCCTTAAATCTATTTATAAAAGTGTTTACTAAAGCTAAAACCCCACAACAAATTAAATCATTACTCAAATTCGAAAAAGAAAAAACGGAATACATGTTAAACCAGATCGAGGGACACAGGGACAGGTCCCGCGTCCCACCAATATAGGAAGATGGGAAAGTAACCTGTCCCTTTAGTCTCTAAAAAATATCAAGCATTAGTTTTTCTGCAATTAATCGATATTGTTCTGCTTTAAAATGGATGCCGTCACTTAGATTCTCTTTAATGGGTATTTCGCCACCGTTTATATACAGGACCGATTCTTCATTTGCTAAGGATTTAATTGCATATGTATAATGTGGTTGATTTTTATTTCCGTTATTTTTGTTGCTTGTAATGGTGGTTGCTGAGATAATGACAACCTCTATTCCATTTTCTTTTAGCTGTTGTAGTATTTGTCGATTGTTTTCTTGATATTGATCAACAGGTACTGGGAGCGCATTTGGGCTATATTTCTTATGACCTCTAGCATCATTTATGCCAAACATAAAAATGACGAAGTCCGGTTGATAGCTAAGAACTTCCTCTTCAATATTTTCTAATGCCTGAATAGAGGTCCAGCCAGGATGACCTTGATTAATAACTTTTATATGATGATAGCCGTACTTTTTTCTTAGCTCTTTTTCCAAGACTTTTGGATAGGGATTTTTAACCTGTTTTACTTTTCCACTTCTAGCATCTCGATCATATCCCCATGTAATGGAGTCCCCGTAGGCCACGATGGTTACAGGCTGGCTGCTTTTTAGCTTTTGAATGACTGCAGGCTCGTGTGCTAATAGTGATACTGGTTTCGCTGCTTTACTTTTTTGCTGAATGGTAAACAACACAAATACACATAAGAGTATCGAAAGAAAATAAAAAAGGTGACCTTTCAGGGGATTTCTCATATAAATCTCCTTCTTCAATAAGTGGGATTATTAGTATTTTAACAAATATTAGAGATTTGCTGCACAAGAGAATTGTACTCCAAAACAATTCTCTTTTTATTATGTGGATTATCTGATATAAAATAATACAAAGAATATAATTCAGGAAGTGAATGTTTTGGAAAAAAGAAATCAATTAGTACTTGCATTTCGTACGGCATTCCCATATACCGTCCCCATTTTTGCGGGGTTTACTTTTTTGGGAATTGCGTATGGAATTTTTATGAATTCATTAGGTTTTAGTCCTATATACCCGATATTAATGAGTCTCCTTATATTTGCAGGATCAATGGAGTTTGTCGCAGCAAGCCTACTGATTGGAGCCTTTAATCCGATTAATGCTCTTTTTCTAACTTTAATGGTAAATGCCAGACATTTGTTTTACGGCATTTCAATGCTTGATAAATATAGGGGAAAAGGTAAGAAAAGTAATTATCTGATTTTTGGGATGTGTGATGAATCTTTTGCAATTAACAGTTCCGTAAAAGTGCCGGAGAATGTCGACAAGGGCTGGGTGATGTTTTTTGTTACGCTCCTCAATCAGATTTATTGGGTAATGGGAGCGACGATTGGCGGTGTTTTCGGCTCATTCGTTACCTTCAATACAGAAGGTCTTGAGTTTGTGATGACGGCCCTTTTCGTTGTTATCTTTATAGAGAAATGGATGAATGAAGAAAAACATCTTAGTTCACTAATAGGGCTTGGGGCTTCGATTGCTTGTCTCCTTATTTTTGGGGGAAGCAATTTTATTATACCTGCTATGATCGCTATTTTAGGACTGCTAACCCTTACAAGAAAGTCATTGGACGAAGTGGAGGCTAAAGTGGTATGACAATGAGTGTAACACAACAGATTATCATCATAGCGATGGTTGTTTTTGGGACGATGGTAACAAGGTTTCTGCCGTTCATTATTTTTCCATCAGGCAAACCTACCCCCGTGTATGTACAATATCTAGGGAAAGTCCTGCCATCAGCGGTCATCGGGCTTTTGGTCATTTATTGCTTCAAAGATATTAATCTATTAGAAGGAAGTCATGGTATTCCTGAATTCATTTCAGTAGCAGTAGTTGCCGTGCTTCACTTTTGGAAAAGAAACATGCTCCTCTCCATTGCAGGAGGAACGATTGTATATATGTTTTTGGTTCAAACGATATTTTAGGGGCGCTTTAGGGCAGGTGCCGAACAGTATAGTATAAAAAAACGAATTCCTCCACCAGGAATTCGTTTTTTTATGTCATATCCCCTTTTGGTAATTGACTAATAAGAGAAAATAAACTATTATTGCTAAATAATACTTAAAAGCATAAAAGCTTTAAAGTGGTAAAGTATAATTCTAGAAATCTCTAAAATAAATTTAAATTCGTTTTAATAGACTAATAGATGGTGGGGAATAAGGTGAAGACAAATCTTACAATTTGGAAAGCAATGATTCCATTATTAGGTTTAATTATTGGAGCAGCGTGTTCGATATTTATTTGGAAAGCAGGAATGAACTTTCCGTTATTGATTGGGGTAATTTTAGCTTCCATCGTTGCTATTAGCTGCGGATGGAGCTGGAATAATGTTCAACAAATGATGGTAAATGGAGTAACAAGGGCTTTGCCGGCTGTGTTTATTTTATTGGTAATTGGGATAATAATTGGGTCATGGATTGCGAGCGGTGTGATTCCAACCATGATTTATTATGGTATTTCGATTATAAACCCTTCCTGGTTTGTCCCAATCGTCGCACTCATAACGGGAATTGTTTCAATTACTTTAGGAACATCCTTTACATCTATTGCAACTGTTGGCCTCGCATTCATGGTAATTGGTGAAGGTTTAGGGTTTTCGCCAGCTTTAGTTGCAGGGGCGGTCATATCTGGTGCATATTTAGGGGATAAGCTCTCCCCCTTATCAGATACTACCAATATCGCTGCTGCACTGGTAGATACGGACTTATTTAGTCATATTAAGCACATGCTTTGGGATACAATTCCTGCATTTTTGTTATCTCTTCTATTATTTTGGGTGTTTGGTAGCTTTGAGGTAACCAGCACCACTATTCGTTCTGGAACCATTGAAACCATTTTGTCAGGGTTAGATGATGCTTTTGTCATTCATCCTTTATTATTACTGCTACCGGTTTTCACCATCTTTTTAATGCTAAAGCGTGCTCCTGCGTTGCCTGCATTAATGGGTGTTGGATTGGTAGGTGCAGTTCTCGCTGTTGTGGTTCAAGGAATCTCGGTCAGTTCAGTTGTTCAATTTATGACAAATGGATTTATGATAGAAACTGGGGTAGGCGAAATTGATTCATTATTAAATCGCGGCGGACTTGTTTCGATGCTAGGAACTGTTGGAATGCTTATGATTGCTACTGCCCTAGGTGGTATTTTAGAAGAAACGGGTACATTTGAAGTATTAACGGGGAAAATGATGAAGAAAGTAAAAACGACTGGAGCGCTTATCGGTTCTACTCTTTTATCCACATTTGTTGTTGCATTAGCAAGTGGTGCTCAATTTTTAGCCATCATTCTACCTGCAAGAACTTTCGTTCAAAAGTATAAAGATATGAACATTGATACGAAAAACCTTTCAAGAACAGTTGAGTCGATGGGGACTGTCGGAATTAACCTTGTACCGTGGAGTGTTCCTGCCGTGTTTGCAACGAGCGTTTTAGGAGTTAGTGCATGGGAGTTTATCCCATTTGCATTCTTTATTTATCTTGTTCCATTAGTAAATCTGCTATTTGGTTTTACAGGGTGGACAATTGCTAGGAAGGATTACAGCAAAGAAAAAGAATCGGCACTTGTAGAAAGGGAAGTTGTATAGTGGGCGAAGTTATTTTAAGTGTGGTAGGTACCGCACAAGATGGGGGTTTGCCACAAGCGAATTGTTTCTGTGAAAATTGCAAAAGGGCAATGAAAGATTCGAGGTTTAAAAGGACTGCGGCCTCATTGGCGATTATTTTACCGGAAGAGAACAAATGGCATTTAATTGAGGCCACTCCTGATTTGCGGGAACAAATGGCACGATTGCAAATGAAGTATGGCATGGAATCAAAGCTAATGAGTAGTATTTTTTTAACACATGCTCATATCGGTCATTATCCTGGTTTGATGTTTTTAGGAAAAGAATCGATTAATTCCCGTCAATTACCCGTGATGGCAGGGACAAAGATGAAAAAGGTATTGGAAAATGATGCCCCATGGAGTCAGTTAACGGCACTTGAAAACATCGTTGTCCAAGAAATCATTGATCAACAACCTGTGAGCGTTTCGTCAGAAGTATCAGTTACACCGGTTCTCGTTCCGCATCGAAATGAGTTTTCGGAGACTTTTGCTTTTTGGATCAAGGGTCCGAATAAAAAGGTTCTATTTATTCCAGATATCGATCGTTGGGGTGAATGGGAGGTTGATATTCGTGAAGCTGCAAAGGAAGCTGACATTTGTTTTCTTGATGGCACTTTTCATTCCCCACAGGATCTTGAAAAGATTGGGCGCGATTATCGGCAAGTTCCCCATCCGCTAATGACAGAAACGATGGAACTGCTTCAAGATGTAGTAGGGGAGACGAAGATTTATTTTACACATCTTAATCATTCAAACCCGGTATTGCAAAAAGATGGAGCATTAAGAAAAGAAATCGAGGCAAAAGGCTTTTTTATTGCGGATGAAGAGATGGAATTTAGAATTTGATCTATACAAAAGATGTTCAAGTAGAGGGATTTCCTTCTTGAACATCTTTTTTATATTCTTTTGTAAAAAAAGGTGGGACAGCGTACCTGTCCCAGTGACCCTATTCTTCCAACCATTGACCTTCTACATATTTACGGTTCATGTCTTTTTTTATTTTACGGTATTCTTTGCTTTTGAATATGATGTCAAAATCGTAATCGGGTGGGTAGAGCTCTTCAGCCGCAATTTTTAACTCAATTCGTTTATAATTTATCGTTCTTTTTTCTCCTTTCATTTGTACAATATAATCTCCATTATCGTTCGGTCCTTTGTAAACAATTCCGGTTTCGCCTGTTGCAAGAAGGAGGACATTATCTCCTTGATTGTAAATGGTTACCTTAGATGTAGGCTTCTCTTGTTTCCTTTTTCCAATATTGCTTCGTGCGTATTTATTTACTATGACCTGCTTTTGATAAGATGGAGACTGTAATGATTCTTGTGTAATGTTGTGATGAAAATCCTTTTCCTCTTGGTACGCCTTTTTATGTGCACGTTCGATAAGTGTTGGATGCATCCCTAGTTTTGCTGCAATATCAAATGCTTGGCTTTGTCCGCTCTTTCCGAGTAATAGTCGATACGTCGGTTGTAAGGTGTCGATGTCAAATTCCATCGAACCATTTAAAAAACCTTCCGTTTCATCCGCAAATTTCTTCATTTCACTATAATGGGTAGTCGCAAATAATGTAGCGCCTTTCTCATATAGCTGCTCTAATAGGACGATGGCGAGGGCCATTCCTTCCCTTGGGTCAGTCCCAGAACCAAGTTCATCAATTAAAACGAGTGATGCATCGTTTGTCGCTTGTAAAATCTCAATAATATTGACCATGCGGGAGCTAAACGTACTTAAGTTTTGCTCAATGCTTTGGCCATCTCCAATATCGACAAAGATATGTTGGAAGATTGCAATTTCACTTCCTTTTTTGACCGGGATAGGGAGTCCGGATTGCGCCATTAATGTTAGGAGACCTACCGTTTTTAATGTAACTGTTTTTCCGCCAGTGTTCGGGCCAGTAATGACGAGAGCTCGCTCCTTTTCTCCAATCGGAATGGTAAGTGGAATCACATTGTTTCCAAGCATCGGATGTCGTGCTTCTTTTAAATCAATCCGGAACTCTTCATTAATTGTTGGTATTTCTGCTTGAATCATTCGACTATACTTAGCTTTGGCAAAGAGAACATCGTAATGATGCATGGTCTCAATCGCAATTTGGATTACTTGTTCATGTGAAAGAAACAATTGAGTTAGTTCATATAAAATCCGCTCTACCTCTGTTTCTTCAGCTATTTTAATAAGCTCAATATCTTCCTGAAGTGCGCTTAATTCAACTGGCTCGATAAAGAAGGTGGAGCCAGAAGCTGAGGTATCTAATACTGATCCTTGAATTTTCTTCCGATATTCTTTTTTCACAGCAAGTACATAACGGCCAGACCGTTCAGAGACATTCGTTTCTTGCAAGTAAGGAGAAATTCTTCCACTTTTCACTAATGACTGTGCTTTCTCTTTTAATTTTTCCTGCGCGGTAGCAAGTTGTCGACGCAAATAGTTAAGGTCACTCGATGCATAATCATCCACTTGGCCATTCCGTAAACAACGGCTAATTTCTGCTTCTAGCTCTGATACATCACCAATTGATTCAGCATACATACTGACCATCGGACCAGCATATACTTTATCTTTCATAAATTGCTTTAGCTTTTGGCAGTGGTCTAGGAATGAGACAATCTGCGTCAATTGGTCCACTTTTAGAGCCATTCCTTTTTTGGCTTGCTCGATGTAATGACCGACTTTATCCAAAGAGTGAATCGGTATACTGCCACTGATTGCAAGAATATTCATCGCTTCTGAAATTTCATGTAAAGAATGCTCGATTTTCTTTTTATTTTGTGTAGGTCTTAACGAAAGAAGTGTTTCTTTTCCTCTGTTTGTTCTTGCGAATTGTGAGATATCATTCAAAATTTGATAATAACCTAATGCTTCCATTGTTTGAGTGTTCAATGGTAATCCTCCTTTTTTCGTGTAAAGATATTTCATGAGGACTTGTTCAACCGGCAATATTCAAAAAAAGCCGCCATGAACAAAGCGCTCATGACGGCAGAAGATAGACCTAGGGCATGAATTTGTTTTACTGGTTTTTAAACACAAAAAAACCATGACAAACATGCCATAGCGAGATCTATTTTTCATAGCTATGATGCGTGTTCTTAACTTTCTAAAAGAAGCCATAGTAAAATAAACATAGCATTTGCTACGTTTTTGCTTCTTCCAGCTATCCAATTATGGATTAGTTAAGAACCACCGATAACATAAACTCATACTCCTTTAGTGAAGGAATTTTTATACTTCCACTTACTTTATATCCTATGTTCATTTTATAAGTCAAGTGCAAGTTAAATTGTATTTAAATAAAGATGCATGTTCTTATGAAAAACGTGATATACATGCTAATGTTATGTTGTATTAGTTTAGACTAGTAGTTGTGGTACGTTCAATGCCCAAGTCAAGTGGTGAAAGTTGTTAATAACTTATCCTATAACAAGGAGAAATCATTCTATGATTAAATTTGAAAATGTATCTAAAAGATACCCAGATGGAACAGTTGCTGTTGATTCATTATCATTTGAAATTCAGCAAGGGGAATTTGTGGTCATTATCGGACCAAGTGGTTGCGGGAAAACGACGACTCTAAAAATGATCAATCGGTTAATTCCTCTAACAGATGGTACTATTTTTATGGATGGGAAAAAAATAAGCGAATATGACATCCATGAATTGAGATGGAATATCGGATATGTTCTTCAACAGATTGCCCTTTTTCCACATATGACAATAGAGGAAAATATTGCGATTGTTCCTGAGCTGAAAAAATGGAAAAGGGACAAAATTAAACAACGAATTTCTGAACTTATGGATATGGTTGGTTTAGACTACGAAACATACGCTAACAGAAAACCAAGTGAACTGTCTGGAGGACAACAGCAAAGAGTTGGTGTTATCCGGGCGCTTGCTGCCGATCCTGGGATTATACTAATGGATGAGCCATTTAGTGCCTTGGATCCAATAAGTCGTGAAAAACTTCAAGATGAACTATTAAAGTTAAAGAAAAATCTCAAAAAGACCACTGTTTTTGTCACCCATGATATGAAAGAAGCATTAAAACTAGCAGATCGAATCTGCATAATGAAGGACGGAAAAATTGTTCAAATCGGAACACCACATCAACTGATTTCAAATCCTTCAAATGATTTTGTGAAAGAATTTGTCCGAGGGAAAAGTGAAAATGAGGATATTGATTTTAATTTGGAAGATTTACTTCAACCGGTAATTGGAAATGAAGTAGAGAAAACCTCTGCTGTTATCGTATCTTCCTCAACTCCAATGAAAGAGATTTTGGATCTCTTATCTCAACATGAACAATTAACGATAGAAAAAGATGGAAACCTAATCGGATATATAGATCGCGGGTCGGTTATGAAGTATCTATCTACAATATTGGAAAAAGGGGGCTGACAAATGAACGATTTTATACAAGAATTTCTGGGAAGAAAAGATCAATTAGTTAGTTCTTTATTAGAACATGTCCAGATTTCTTTTATCGCCCTTTTCTTTGCAGTAATCATTGCGATTCCGCTTGGAATTTATTTAACAAGGCATAAAAAGGTAGCAGAAGGGATAATCGGCATAACATCGGTGATTCAAACCATACCTTCTCTAGCTTTGTTGGGTATCCTGATTCCTTTATTTGGTATTGGAAAAGTCCCGGCAATTATCGCTTTAGTTGCCTATGCACTACTACCTATATTGAGAAATACATATACAGGGATTAAAGAAGTTGATTCCTCATTAATTGAAGCGGCCCGCGCGATGGGAATGAACTCAAGAAAAAGATTAATAAGGGTGGAATTTCCGCTAGCAATGCCTGTTATCATGGCCGGGATTCGGACAGCAATGGTGTTAATCGTAGGTACAGCCACACTTGCCGCATTAATTGGCGCTGGAGGGCTTGGGGATATTATTCTTCTAGGAATTGATAGAAATAATACAAATCTGATTTTGCTTGGAGCCATACCAGCCGCACTCCTTGCGATCCTATTTGATTATTTACTAAAAAAGTTTGAAAATCTAACATATAAAAAAGTCCTTATTACCCTTGGTACGATTGGACTATTGGCTTTCGCTATTATCGTCGCTCCGTTTTTTGGACATCAAGATCAAAAAGTTGTGATTGCCGGAAAGCTCGGTTCAGAACCTGAAATATTAATTAATATGTATAAAATCTTAATTGAAGATGAAACAGATTTGCAGGTTGAATTAAAACCAGGTCTGGGCAAAACGTCTTTTGTCTTCAACGCACTTAGATCTGAGGACATCGATATTTATCCGGAGTTTACTGGAACAGCCATTTCAGAGTTTTTAAAAGAAACAGCAAACAGTACAGATCGCCAACAGGTCTATCAACAAGCAAGGGATGGATTATTGGAGCGATTTAATATGGTCTTGCTGAAACCAATGCAGTTTAACAACACATATGCCTTGGCAGTCCCAAATGATTTTGCGGATGAATTTGGGCTAGAAACCATTTCCGATTTGAAAGGTAGAGAAGATAAAATTAATGCTGGTTTTACATTGGAATTTTCAGACCGTGAAGATGGGTACCTTGGTATCCAGTCACTATACGGTATTCAGTTCCCCAATCTCGTAACGATGGAGCCGAAATTACGCTATGTAGCAGTCGAATCAGGTGAGATTAATTTAGTTGATGCCTATTCAACTGATAGTGAGCTCCGACAATATCAACTTAAAGTGTTGGAGGATGATCAGCATTTGTTCCCTCCCTACCAAGGGGCCCCATTATTACGTGAAGAAACAGTTAAGAAGTATCCGGAAATCGCAGATGCTTTAAATAAATTATCAGGGAAAATAACGGATGATAAAATGAGAGAAATGAATTTCCTAGTGAATGTAGAAGGATTAAGTCCTTTTGAAGTTGCTAAGGATTATTTGGAAACAAATGGTTTAATAAACTAGGTTATTTTTCACTGGGACGCGGGGACAGGTTCCGTGTCCCATCATTTATTATTAAGGATGTAAAATTCCTGGGACAATGTACCACTCCCTCTTTCCCTTAATTAACGAGTCATTTTCTTGTTATATCCTCGATCATCATATGGCTGAATCTGATCTAACCATTTATTCTCAAGTTCCAACAAAGCTTCTTTTTCATTAAAATATGGGTCTTCTTTCTTTTTGAGTGTTTCTAATATATCAATACTGAATGCACTCGCACCATATTGTCTCCAGTCTTCTTGTAGCTCTTTATTCATAAGTGAGCCTGCCTCTAAACTAAATTTTAACCCATTTAATGTTTTAAAATTTTTGGTGCTACCGATAAATACTTTTCCATTTTGAGTGTTTTTTATTTGATAAACACCAGCCTCAATTGGTGTTTCCTTATATTGTTGTTTCAATTCCTTTTTTCGATCCATTGTAGACACTCACTTCCAACTTTATTTTTTCAGCCAATATTGACTCCCATCGGCCTTTCTTTCTAAAAAGCCATAACTAATTAAATATCTCCTAATTAAGACATAATCATCATACATATCCCTTATAACCTGATTAATTTCTTTTTCCGTATAAATCATATCCGTTTCAAATCGCCTTGTTATTTCTCGAAGGATAATCAACCTTTGTTTTTCTTTTGGTGGGAATTTTAATAGTCGTCCATTGATCCCTTCAGGTAAAAACTTTTTAGTGATTTCTTTTTGTTCCTCTTCCGTAATAGCATAGCGATCATCAACCATTGTTGCTGTTTTATGTGGAGGGACAAAAGCTGGCGCATGCTGATCTTTTTCTTTTAAAAGCTCCATAATAGCTAAAAAGGTCCTTGCTTGACGTTCTTTCTCTTTTAATGCAAAACGATGATGCCTAATTGTAGAGGTGCTGCCGATCCCCATCTCAGTCTGAACTTCTTTATCACTTTTGCCCTGATAAAAAAGACGGAGCAGGTGATTCTGATGATCGGTAAGCCCTGTCAGTTTTTTATCAAGCCCAATTAAATAATCAAATACGGATTTGTGGGAGCCTTCAATATGAACACGCATATATCTCTCGGCTTCATAAAAAATTCCTTCATGAGGATAAATGATCCCTTTTTCAATTTTCTCGCCACATAAAAGGCAAAAATATGAGTCTGACTCTTCAATATATCCTTGTTTAAGCTCTTCTAATGACGCATTCCAAAAGCTTTCTGAAATATCCACTATTCAAACACATCCAATCAATATTTAATATATAACAAACAAATCATTATATTGTTTGGTAATAAAAATACTAACTAAAAAATCCCTTGTTGTCAAATATATAATCAAACAATGTATTTAAATGTTTGTGTAAATTCAAACAA
This sequence comes from Bacillus sp. JJ1566, assembly GCF_036962685.1. NCBI lineage: Bacteria > Bacillati > Bacillota > Bacilli > Caryophanales > Bacillaceae > Bacillus > Bacillus sp. JJ1566. The sequence goes on from NZ_JBALOP010000047.1 coordinate 63,084, forward strand.
AATATAAAAATGTGTATTTAAAATGATGGTCACCTAAATTGTACTATGATTGAATTGGGGAAATGAGGAAATAAACACTTGATAATTACGTAGCGACTTTGAGCAAACTACCTTTTGAGGGAAGTTTGAAGAGCAAAAGCATTTCCCAAGGAGGAGGTGGGATAAATGGCTGATAACAAACGAAATCGTGATGATAACACTGCTGGCGAGGCGCTAGGTACAGGTGCCGGTGCAACTGCTGGTGCTGTAGTAGGATCAGTGTTAGGTCCACTTGGTACAGTTGCGGGAGCTATTGCCGGAGGAGCTTTAGGCAACAAGGTGGGCGAAGGTGCCAACGAGGCTGTGGACCAAGAGGAAAGATAAAAGTTCTACCTATACTTAATATTGCCGCAACAAATTGATAAGTAATGAGATTATGCGAGTCTGAATCCAATAAGGGTTCAGTCTTTTCTTCGTTTTTCGGAATGTCCTTCAATCTATTTTCCACCTTATATATTTGTGAATCACACAAAAATGGCTCCATTTACTTTTAGAAATACGACCAGCGACCTAGGTATTATTTAGTCTCAGGTTGGTTAAATCCATTCCTTTTATTTTGTATGATGAACACATGATTTCATTATGATGGGGAGAATGATTATGTCAAAAAAGAAGGTGTATATACTCTTAACAGATACAGGTACATTATTTACAAAGTTGATAAAGCTATATACGAAGAAACCATATAACCACGCGTCAATATCCTTTGATTCCGAAATGTCAGAGGTCTATAGTTTTGGAAGAAAGACAGCTAGAAATCCATTTATCGGTGGATTTGTAAAAGAAGATGTGAGGAAAGGTTTATTTAAACAGGCTGATTGTGCCATCTATTCTTTTACAGTCACAGAAGTTGATATACAAAAGATGAAACGTTATATAACCGAAATTGAAGCACAAAAGGAATATTATCGCTATAATTTTTTAGGGTTATTTGGGGTTATGTTTAATAAGCCATTGAAAAGAAAAAAAGCATTCTTTTGTTCTCAGTTTGTTGCCTCCGTACTGAATGAGGGTGACAGTGTTAATTTTGAAAAACCTCCATCACTTATTGCGCCGAATGACTTACAAAAAGTATTTAGGTTTCAACCTATGTATGAAGGAAAGCTAAACGCTTATCATAAGAATGGTGTATGTGAAAAAGTACGTGTTCCTTTCCAATTCATACCTATTGAAAGGTGATTTATGTTTCCTTTAATAAAATCTAAAAGTGCACATGCTTTAAACCTGTACCTTTCTCCCCAAGTCTATTGTATTAATATGGCCGATTTGTTATGATTTTAACATCTAATAAGAAATGGAGGTTTTCCTTGTGACAGCGTCAATTAGATTACGATTCCCATCTTTCATTCGTTAATTAAATACGTTTGAATGCTCTGCCTATTTTCAGAGCAACGGGATTGGTCTGTCTATTTTTAAGGAAACCTATATTTAACGGTTGTTTAAAAGAGGGGGCGAGGATTCCCTCTTTTTTTGTTGTCTTTAAAAATGAACGGTTCGATGTGTATGAATGTAGGAGCAAATCTTATAAAAAATTAAATAGAAATGAGTTGTTAATTATGAATACAATAGAAAATAATCTAAAGGAGAATTGGTTAAAGAATATAGTTCTCTTTTTAAGTAGCCAGTCAATCTCACTTTTTGGATCGTCCTTGGTTCAATACGCCATTATGTGGCACATTACTTTGAAGACGGAATCTGGTTTGATGATGACGTTATATATCATTTGCGGTTTTATTCCAACCTTTATTTTGTCACCGGTTGCAGGGGTTTGGGCGGATCGCTATAACCGAAAAATGCTGATTATTTTAGCAGACTCACTTATCGCAATAGCAACTTTAATTCTTGCCATTCTCTTTTTAATGGGATTTGATGCAATCTGGCTGCTTTTTGTGATGGCAGCGGTTCGTGCCTTTGGAACGGGAATTCAAATGCCAGCTGTCGGTGCTATTCTACCGCAAATTGTTCCTAAGGATAAACTAACGAAGGTGAACGGAGCAAATGGAAGTATTCAAGCTGTTATTATGTTCATATCTCCAATGGTTAGTGCAGCACTTTTAGGATTCTTCTCAATTGAAATGATATTCTTTATTGATGTGATTACGGCAGCAATTGCGATTTTCACGCTGCTTGTGTTCTTAAAAATTTCTGTACATGAGAAGGCTGCCGAGAAACAAACAACAAGCTACTTTAGTGATTTTAAACAAGGGCTGCAGTATGTGAATAACCATAGTTTTCTAAAGACATTCTTTCTTTTCTTTGCGGTATTCTTTGTGTTAATGGCACCAGCGGCATTTTTGACGCCACTTCAGGTTACAAGAAGTTTTGGTGCAGACGAATGGAGATTAGCAGCAATCGAAATTGCCTTCTCCATTGGCATGATGGTTGGTGGAGGAATAATCGCTTCATGGGGGGGCTTCGATAATAAAATTAAAACGTTGGGGTTCTCAAGTGTAATCATGGGTGTCTGCACTTTTGCACTTGGTATTGTTCCAAATTTTTGGGTTTATTTTGCCTTCATGGCCTTATTCGGGGTTGCCATGCCAATATTTAATACTCCAGCAACCGTTTTGTTACAGGAGAAAGTAGAAGAAGATTATTTAGGGCGAGTCTTTGGCGTAATGGGGATGATTTCAACCTCAATGATGCCACTTGGAATGCTAATCTTCGGTCCAATTGCAGATTTCATCAAAATTGAATGGCTGTTAGTTGGAACTGGAATATTCATTATCGTACTAGCCGTTTTCCTTGGTCGAAATAAAGTATTACTTGAAGCGGGAAAACCTGCATTAGAAGAATCTTAAATTGTTGATAAGGGACAGACCTAGATATAGGTTCTGTCCTTTTTTCTTATTGCTCACTACATAATTCAACTTCAATTTTCCTACCTAGCCTATAAATGCCACCTATATTTTAAAGGTTCTTACACAAAATAATATTGGTACCTTACAATGATTGGAGGGCTATATACATGAACTACACCCAGATACTTTCTTCGTTATTTAAAGTTTTAAGTAGTCAACGTCTCTTTAGAGCTTTTGCAAGAAAAAAAAGAAACAATAAAAGCTGGATACCGATTTCTATCTTAGGAATAACGATTTTAGGGTTAGTGGGAGGAAGGAATAAAAAACTAAGACAGCCACTACAAAATGGATATAAAAAAGTTAGTAAAACTGTAGTTAATAAATTCCAAGTAAACAAAAATCCATTTCAAACTAATTTCAATATGGCAACTGAAATTGCTGAAGAACTTAATCCAAATACCTTAGGTATAAAGAATAGAGACGATATGTAGATGGTAGGGACGCAGGGACAGGTACCGCGTCCCCACCATTTTTTTATAGGTTTAAAAGATCAGACATTATTTATTTTTTATTATTTTTTTGGGAGCTCGAGATTTGCTTCCACTTTGCTTTTTCTGCTAATGCAGCCCGCCGATTGCTTTTTCTTTCTAAAAAAGCGAGCTCCTTTTGCAGCTTTACATAGCTTACGTATCTGCCTTCATCCAATGTCCCTTCCAAAAGTGCCTCCTGGACAGCACAGCCAGGTTCCTTCGTATGAGAACAGTCCCGGAAACGGCAGCATTCGAATAGTTCTTCAATATCTGAGAAGCTTTGATGAAATCCCTCATTAGCATCCCAAAGCTGTAGCTCGCGCATCCCGGGCGTGTCAATTAAAATTCCGCCACTGTCTAAAACGATTAATTCTCGATGGGTCGTTGTATGCCGTCCGCGATCATCATCTTCGCGAATCGTTTGCACTTCTTGTTTTTGTCGACCTAATAAAGCATTGGTGATGGTTGATTTTCCAACACCAGAGGACCCGAGTAAAGCAATTGTCTTTCCTTCGATAATATAAGGGGCGAGCTGCTCTAATCCGATATTTTTTTCAGCGCTTATGGCGTAGATGGGTACGCCAAATGCTACTGTCTCAACCTGTTGAATCTTTTCCTCTATATCATTGCATAAATCAGCTTTGCTTAAAATGATCACCGGGTTTGCTCCGCTTTCCCAGGCGGTTAACACATATCTTTCAATCCGGCGAACATTGAAGTCAGCATTTAATGCATTAACAAGGAAAACTGTATCAACATTCGCAGCCACGATTTGCTCCTCAGTTGTACTTCCAGCAGCTTTTCTGGAAAATTTACTTTTACGGGGCAAAATTCCATGAATCGTTGCTTTTTGCTCTTCGGGTCTTGCGCGAATCACAACCCAATCCCCAACCGCCGGAAAATCCTGACGTTCGAGTGCATGAAACCGCAGTTTGCCGGATACTTCTGCCAAAAGCTCACCGTATTTAGATAAAACTCGATATACCCTTTTATGCTCTAATACAACCCTTGCAACTTCAAATCCTTGTTCTTTATATTCTTGAAAAGTTTCTTCAAAATCTGAATTCCAACCTAATATTTGTAAATTCAATTGTAGCCCTCCAATTTTAAAGTAAAAAAAGAAACCGCATCGAATATGGGTTTCTTTCTTAATGAATAAATTCATTCTAAAAATAAAAAACCATCGACTGATAAATGGCAGCCCATGGTTGTGAATGAATAAAGTAATAAAATCGAACAAGCTACAATCTTACGAATAAAAAACAGACACGACTCACAAATTCCCCATGGGCTGTACTATGAAATTTATTTTATAAACGCTTAACATACTTTTCATCATACATACC
>NZ_JBALOP010000048.1:0-10731 GCF_036962685.1 Bacillus sp. JJ1566
TTTTTGGGGTCACTTCATCTTGGTCTATCGCATACAATTACAAATCCTCTTCCAGAATAGCACCCTATTCTGAAAATCCATTTGAAGTTTTATAAATTTTTAGTATGCAAATATCAGCTTCTTTTTGATTGAGTTTTCCATGGGTAGAACGCTAGGTTTAGCAATATCCATTGGAATATAGTAAGGAATACTCCAATTTGATCGAGTATTTTGTAATTATCAAAAAATCTTAGGATAATGAATTGCAGTGGCAAAAGGCAGATGAAGAGAATTAATAGATTGCGATTTAATTTTTTCCATGAAGGGGAATGATGGGAATGTTTCGACCTTATATCCCGAATAATCCATACGCAAGATAGAGATAAAAAAAGGATATCGAAAGGAAAAATGACCTTACCTATGGAAAAATCTACTCCTAAAGTATTTCCTTTGATATGGACTGTTTCTGAAGAAAAGAACCATGATCCCGATTCAATGACTAAAATCATAAACCATATTAATAATAGCCAACGAATTGGCTTGCGAGTGTTTCTCCATCCCAAAATAACGACCGTGGTCATTAGGGCAGTAAATAGTAATAAAAGCCAATACTGCCCACTTACTCCTGTTCCGGCTATCCCCATCCAACCTGACCACGAATAAGAAGGTCCATCGAATATGCCTCTTATTGTAGGCAGCCAGTATGTAAACCCACTGAGTATCACATAAATCAGTATTAAATGTAATAGCTTATCTGGTTTATATTCCATAACAAATCACCTCGAATGAATTTATTAATAAAATATATTCAAATCAAGTTGTTAGTAAGACATAAACATATTGCACATTACGTTAACACAGATCCAGGTAGTGTTTAGCTTAATTGCTGAAATATTTGTTATTAAAAAACAATTGTATCCAGTTCTTCATCAGTGGATTTATCTAATAGTTTGATTTCCCCACCATTTAAAGGTTGGTCACTTTCAAAATACCAGATATACAGTCCCTCTAAATGAAATTTTTCTAATTCAGCAGGAGGCAGCATTTCTAAATTTAATATGCGGGCCTGATTTTCTCCTATTTGGATAAGTCGTTCATCACCGTGCTTAATTAAACCATAGACTAGCTTCTCTCCGTACCCTTGATAACCACTCAATTTTTCATAGTTTCTTGCAAAGTCCATTGGACTCCAAGTAAGCGTATCTGCTTTCCATCCAAAGATCCCCTCTTGGACATAAGTAGCTCCTACATTGTTCGTATCTTTTATAAAAAAGAAGAGTGCTTTACCATTGCTCTTATAGCCAGGTATCAACACTAAATCATGATCAATTGCAAATATTGCCTCTTGAGGTTCAGAATAGGAATCTGATTTCTCCGACATAATCCAGATAATAGATATAATGATAAATATAAAAACTACTGAAACTAGAGATCTCTTTTTCAATCAAGTACCTCCCCTACAAAAAACTAATACTCTATTCAATAGACTTCTTAAATAATCCTGCAAAAACTACACATCATAGTCAAAAATAAGATGATGATACTCTCGATTTAAATATATTGGGAGGAATGTAAATGAGACTTATTTTTGTTGCCATCATTAGCGCGCTTATTTTTGTAGCTCCCTTTTGGCAAATGCTGCTTCAATAAAGGAACTACCGGTAACCCAATCCTCTGACCACTGGAAAGTAACACTTGGAAAAGCTGAGATAGATGAAGTAAAAGAGGAGAAAGATGTTTACAACCAATACGGTATTGATATTAAAAACATCGGTAGCGACACATATTTGCTTCGACTAAATAATTCAATCAATATTAGTCTTTATAGCTCTTGTTGCGATAAAACATTTTATGTATTTATCTAATGGTCTACGCCCACCAAAGTCATCTTCATATAAACCATTGAGGACAAAGCCTGCATCAAATTGTCCTTGAATTTGATCTTCTAATGTATGTCCAAATTCAATTGTTTTATTGGCTTTAATATATTCTTCAATCTCTTTTTCTTTCAGATTATCCAAGGATGATGATGGAATAGAGTTTTTGACCACTAAATTCCCCTTGATATCTTCTTCATCATCAAAAATAAATAGAAGTGGATTTGTAAAACCAGAAATAAGGACTCCTTTATCTTTTAACACTCGTGATGCCTCTTTCCAGACTGGATGAATATTTTTTACAAAAAGATTTGAAACAGGATGTACAACCATATCAAATTCCCCATCCGCTAAACCAGAGAGGTTAGACATATCACCTAGAACAGTTCTTAATTTCAATCCATCACGTTTTGCAACAATTTCATCCTGTTCCAATTGTTTTTTGGAAATATCGACAACAGTAACATCGGCCCCTGCTGCTGCTAATACTGGACCTTGTTGACCCCCACCAGAAGCTAAACATAGAATTTTTAGTCCTTCCAATGATCTCGGAAACCAACTTCTTGGTACTGGTTTTCCTGCTGTCACGGTAATCTCCCAATCACCTGCTTTACTTTTTTCAATAATTCCCTTAGAAACAACCCTTGTATAAACCGATTGTTCTTCAACTTTTTTATCCCAAGCAATACTATTCTGCTTAACAGTATCCATAGACAACCCCTCCCATTTTAAATCAACATATTTACCTTAAAAGGATAACATATAATCGTCTGTTTTTTCTGATTACTATTAAACTGCCCCGTTAGTTGAATAAATTACAAAAGAAATAATGAATTAATAAGCAACGGATTGAGAAACATAAAAACATGTGCTTTGAAGAAAGGTGGCACTAATTATGAAATTAATTAGGAGGATTACAATGGGAATTTTAAGCGGAAATCCAACAGATGAACCGATGCACTACGGGGAAGTATTTAGTACATGGTCGTTTTTACTAGCAGCTAAAGGGGCAATTGCAGGTTATCAAACTCACCTAAACCATGCAGGTGATGAGGATTTACAGAAATTACTTGAGGAAGCCATTCAGGGTGGGCAACAAGAAATCAAACAGATTGAAACTTTATTAAAAGCCAATGGAATTGGATTACCTCCAACACCTCCTGAGCGACCTAAAGCTTGCTTAGATGACATTCCAGTCGGAGCACGCTTTGCAGACCCTGAAATAGCTGCTATGCTTACTGCGAGCATTGCAGCAGGATTAGTATCGTGTAGTACAATTATGGGACAATCCATTAGAGAAGATATAGCTATGATGTTTGGACAGTTCCATATTCAAAAGGCAACACTTGGAGCTAAAGTTCTACGACTAAATAAAGAAAAAGGATGGTTAATTCCACCACCATTACACCATTATAAAGCTGAAGATTGTTAGTCAATTTAAAACTGGAAAAAGGGATCAGAACATTTAATCTGCTCCCTTTCTTAATGTAACCTGCGATGTTACCTAAAGTGTACTCTTTCACAATGTCAATAGAGTAACCAATAATAAACGTTAAAATTGCACCTGAATGAAGAAGATTATTCATTTTATACTGTAAAATTTTTACCACTATTGCAACAAAAGCTAGACATTTCTTATTGCAAAAACACTATGACCCCATGAGTTACTTAATTTCATTTATTATCGGATATAAACTCATAAAAAAGCACATCTTATGCTTGATAAGACAAAGTAAAGGTGGCAAATAGATGTTTTTTGGTCCGAGTAATATCTCTTTAAAGTTCAACTTATTTTCAGAAAGTCATTTAGTGATTTTGATGCTATTCATTCTAATTATAGTCGCACTTTTCCATTATCGTTATCAATTGAATGATGACAAATGGAGAAAAGCTGAGATTGGAGTAGCCATTTCTTTGATTTTATCTGAAATGATCTATCACTTTTGGATGGTCCAAAATGGAATTTGGAAAGTCGGAAGATCCTTGCCGTTAGAGTTGTGCAATATCGGACTCATACTTTGTGTAATGTTATTGCTGACAAGAAAAAAAATATTCTTTGAAACACTATTTTTTATAGCCCTATTTGGTGCTACTCAAGCGATCTTAACTCCTGCATTAACTTACAATTTTCCACACTTTCGATTTTTTCATTTTTTCTACACACATATGATGGTTGTATGGGTGATCTTATTTTTCATGTGGGCGAAGGGATATTATCCAACTTTCAAATCCGTAATAAAGCTAATTATCTTCCTCAATCTACTTTTACCATTAATCTTATATGTGAACAAACGCAGTGGTGGGAATTATTGGTATTTGCGTCACAAACCTGATAGCCTCAGTCTTTTTGATTTGTTAGGTCCTTATCCTTGGTACATTTTTACGTTGGAGGGTTTATTGTTATTACTTAGCTTTGGAGTATGGCTAATATTTAGACGAGGAGAGTTCTGTTAGGGACCTTTCGCATGTTAGCGATTGATTAGGAATATTTCAATTAAAACTTACCTCTGTATTCTCCCAACCACCAATGGAAGATCGTTTTACCTATAAAATGGATTTTTTTATCCATTGTTCCATTAAAATTCCCGATTGCGGAAGTTCATCTAATAGCCCCTTATTAGAAGTAAAGCACCCGTTCGTAATATTAGGTTAGCCAGATTTTTCTGGTTGACCTATTTTTATATGGTCTTATGATAACGGGTCGGGGTAGAACGTCGCACCCGTGGGAAACAATCTTGTTAGCTAAACTGTTCACCCCCTACTTGTATAAACATGTTTCAGGTTGGTTGGGACAAGGAGATCCCGTTTAGTGCAATAAAAAATTCTATTTTCTTGATTTATCTTTCAGTTTCATAATCATTCAGGATTACTTTTATAATATTAAATGATTCATCTGCGATTATTTTGTTCGATTGTATATTAGAATTGTAGGTTATTAAAGCCTTCCATAAAGCCCAACCTCTTGCTCTATTCCAAGTTCCTTCATCAAAATTTAATGCATTCTTAAATGTCTTTCTGCTACTATCATCAAAAAAAGTCCAAGCCATTGCAGCATCACAAGAAGGGTCACCTACACCTAATATTCCAAAATCAATAACGGCACATAATTTACTATTTTTTATTAATAGATTTCCAGGTGCTATGTCTCCGTGGACCCAAACTGGTTCACCACACCATTTTGAAGCTAAAGCCAATTCCCAAATTTCTTTCAATAAGTGTTTATTAAAAGTATTTATATTATTAATGGCATCTCTACACTCATCATCGTATATTACAATATCTCCGCCTCTATAAAAATTGTGTTCCCCAGCTAGGGGACCCCCACTGGAATCAATAGATTGTAATTCTACTAAAAAATTCCCCAAATCATTTGCAAACTCATTTAAATCATCTATATTTTCTAAAGTTAATGTTGCTCCATCCAGCCATTTGTTAACGGACCAAGGATATAGGTAATCCTCACTTGGTTCTCCTTTAGCTAATGGTTCAGAAATAGGTATGGAAAGATGCTTGGCTAAAATGGGTAACCATTTTTGTTCTTTTTCAACTTGAGGTACATAGGCTACATTACTTGGTAACCTCACGCTCATACTTTTGCCTAAGTGAAAAGTTCTATTATCATTTCCACTTTTCATGACAGGCTTGATTTCTAAATTAGACCACTCTGGAAATTGGCTAGTTATTAACTTCGAAACTAAATCTACATCAATTTTTATCATTTAATTCTCCCTTTAATTTGATTTCAGTTAATATACCATATCCTTTACAGACTACTTATTTCACTAACCTGCACTTTAGTTCAATAACTTCAACAAAAAGGTGCATTAATCCTTCTTGGATCAACGCACCCGAACCATTACTTTCATTCATAACTGGAATGCTACCCAGTTAAAAGGCTGTGTATAAAAAAGATTGATCAAAATGGAGTTTCTTTTATAATAAGGCCTTATTTTTTCACATATTTCAAAGCCAAAAAATGATTTATTCCAATTTTTTTCGCTACCTTTTTTGGAACAGCCTTCCGTTTATACTCCTCAAAACCCATCTTTTTATATAAATTCATTGCCGGAGTATTCGTATCAGCAACTTCTTCAATAACGTAATTGTTGTACGTTGTATTTTCGAAAATATGCTGGATGATTTGAGATGCTACGCCCTGTCCTCTGAATTCAGGAGCTGTTCCAACAAACTCGACTGACCCAGTATTTGGAGGGAAGTATTCATAAGGAGTTTCAAATTCCTTTTTTAAAAAGATTCCTGCCATGCTTCCCTTGAAGAAACCTAAGTGCTTTCTCAACTCTTTTTTATTTAATCTTACCGATTTTTTTGTTCCATCTGTACATGCCGTAACTCCAGCAATTTTTCCATTTGCTATAGCTACAAAAAATTGATCTAAAATAAACATATGAGCAAAAGCCTTTGCAATAACGTTTTTATCTTTAGAAAAAAAGACAAGCCATTGTGTAAAGCCTTCCGCAAAAATTTCAGACATTTGCGTCCTTACATCTAAATCAACTTCATCGGCTTTTACAATTAGAAACTTATTACCTTCAGATTTCATATAGCATATTCCTTTCATTTTTTAATGAATGAATACATTTTCAATATAAATTCATACGATACATCGTCAAATTATATTCAGCAATCCCGCCATATACTCCAATAATAAAGGTGACATCTTCTTTCTGAAGAAAAGCACCCGACTATGGAATTTCGTTCCAAAAAAGTTTATTAAGACATAATTATTATTGAGGTAGAAAATTCTTATCTTTTAACAGTGAAAAAGTAAAACACACCACCTGCCATCCAAAATGGTTCCCAAAACGCTAATCTCCAGAAAGTTGCATAAGAATCTAAGTCAAAATCTAAAATATCAAACACACTCATTAATATTGTTATGAAATTCAATAATCCATATAAGAAAATTAAAACTCCTACAATTTTAGTGATGTAGTAAAGCATTCTGGTTATTATAGGGTTTCTCCATTGAACAAAAAGCATCAACAATAATATTACGCCAAGTAATTTAATGAAACCGGTAATCCATACAATATTAATGAATGTTGGGTTAGGGTTTATAGCCATATCATACACAGCTCCACCTAAGGATCTAACACCAACCATACCGCCAGCAGCCCAATAGAAGCTCATACTAGCAAAGATAACTGTCCAAACAATCCCCAACGTAATAAACAAATAGTTGTTTCTCAACAAAGTAACACCTCCCAATTTCGTTTTTATGCTCTACATACAGTAATAACTTCAGCATTTTACAATATATGAAAGGGTGCCAAAAGGATATATAACATAAGATATCAGTAATTTATATGGTTCCTATCATTCAACTCTTGCTTTTTCAAACCTTAATACTGGTCTGCAGTATTTGGCCCCGTTTGTTGAATACAGTTAAATAATACTCTTCAACAAACCTGCACCGTTAGTTCAATAAGTTCAACAAAATTAAGCGATAATCCTTCTTGAACTGCACCCAATAGTTTAGTAGAAACCTTCACAATATCAAAGTTACTTTAGAGGAATGGTTTTACCATAAATGATAAAGAATATCTAAAAAAGGAGGAGGAGAGAATGATTCCTAATTTGATCCGAATAGGTTTACTACTCATTTCATGGATCTCTATTATATTTTTACCTAAAAGTGCATTTCGTAAATACTTGCCTGTTTCCATTTTTTGCTCCTTGCTGGTAATATGCGCCTGCTTTTTATCTTATAGGTATAGGTGGTGGAGAGTTAAAGGGGGGATTGTAGAACTCATTTTTATGGATTTAAGTTTTATTTATGGTCCATTTTTTGCAGGTACAATGTGGATATTTCATTTAACGTTTGGCAATTTTAAACGTTACCTTCTTTTAAATTTAATCTCGAATTTAAGTTTATCGTTCCCACTTACTTATATTTTTGAAAAGTTTAACGTCTATAAATTAGTTAATTTTAAACGTATACATCTTTTTTTATTTTACTATGGATATTCTTTTATCATTTATGGATACCAACTGTTGATAGAGCGTTCCAGAAAAATATATAATTGGTCTCCTGTTAAGTTTTAAGGAACATTCAAATAAGGAGCTTGTAAATCAAGCTCCTTATTTGAGTTTATCTACCTCGACATATTTCAGGGAATTGAACTTAGGTTCCCTCTTATACTAAACTTCTCCGTTACTTGAATAAGAAAAATGCCTTGCATTCTTGTTGAAGCAAAGCACCCGTTAGTTCAATAAAAATTTTATTCTAACACTACAAACAATAAACTTTTTATGTTGACTCTATTACAACTTCCCCTTCTTGTGAAGGTACTTCAAATCCGTTTAAGTAAGAAATTAACGTATTTTCGGTGATTGGAAAAGCTGCATTTGCATCAAATCTTTTACTCCGTCCTATCAACCGTTGGCGAATAACTTCAGGACTAACTTTCAAATAAATAAGTTTCCATTCACCACCAGCTTCTTCAATCAGCTGTTTGTATTCAACTCGTTTGGCTTTTTGCCAAAAGCTAAAATCAATAACAACCTTTCGTTTATCCTGAATAAGACTTACCAATTGATTACGAAGTCTCCTCTCAGCTTCAATTTGATAATCGCTATATTTCTCAGCAGGATAATCTATTCCATAACGTCCATTAACCTGCCAGATTTCTTCATCAATCGATAGACGAACAAACCCTTCTTTTTCCAACTGTTGTGCATATGTAGTCTTCCCTGAACCTGCGATACCACACATCATTATAATTAATGGATTTGAAGTTTTTTGATTTATAATTTCCCTTAATTTTTCTCTCATCCTACCACCCTTTATGAATTTCTAAATTTCTAGTATTAAAACTTACATTGATTATTAAATTAACCTGCCCCGTTAGTTCAATAACTTTAACAAAAAGGTGCATTAATCCTTCTTGGATCAACGCACTCTTTTGTTTAAAACTCATTTAATAAGTTATCCCTTTATTAGAAAAAACATCTATTTCATATTTTGTTAAATCCTCTTAAGATAAGTTATCTTCTAAGTATTACTCGACATTTGGTATATCAATTTTATCATAGACATCTATCCAAATTACAGAAGCCATCCAATTTATATATATATTTTACCGATATTTTCCATTTCAACTCCGATAAAATCCACCTTCCGAATGGATAATCTGTCCTGTTATCCAATTTGCATCTTCACTAGCAAGAAATGCAATAATGCGTGCAGCATCTTCTGGCAGTCCAATACGTCCCATTAAGAACTTAGGTAGTAGGTGTTTTTTTATATCTTCCGTCATCCAATTTGAATCTGTTGGTCCTGGGTTAACTGCATTTACTGTTATACCTAATTGTGCTAGCTCAGCTGATAATGATAATGTAAAGGATGAGATTGCTCCTTTTGTTGCAACGTAAGCTAAATTCCCTGGCATGGGACCAAGATCTTGACCAGATGTTAAATTAATGATGCGTCCCCACATTTGATCTTTTTTCCGAATGCGACGAGCAAACTCAACAGAAAGAAGACAAGTCGCTCTAACATTTACATTGTAATGTTCATCTAGTGTCTTTGCATCCAATTCCATATATCCTGAATCTACTGAATGTGCTGCATTATTGATTAGTATTGAAGGAAAACCAAATCTTTTTGAAACTTCATCAAATAAGAATAGGTGAGAATCAATCTTGGATAAATCAATTTCTAATCCCTCACATCGAACTCCCATTTCCAAAATCTCATTTTGAAATATATGTTCCCACTCAGAATCAGAGTTCCAATAAGTAAAAAATATATCTACACCCTGAGAAGCTAACTTACGACATACAGCAGCTCCTATTCCTGTTTGGTTACTTACGCCTGTGATAATTGCAATTTTATCTTGTTTACTAGTCATTAATAATCCCTCCGAATAAAGGGACCTATGATGATGTTATTAGAGATGTTGATTTCCCAAAACAACAAAAAGCAGCTACAAAGGTAACTGCTTAGTATATGGGGCATTTATAATTCCACACCATGTATCCCTTGAATGATTAAAAGTAGACAGACCACACCCATAATTATTATGGAATAAACACTCTGTCTCTATCCAGTTAATTAATCATTACAAGGTTTTCCACATATAGAATCTAGATTCCCCTCTCATAACATCTCTAATTTTGATATTAACAGAATACTTAATTAAGTCAAGGATTGTCACTAAGCTAAAGCACCCGTTTGCTGAGTAAGGATTATTTACTCTTTGTTTATTTTTTCAAGTTTTGATATTGCCCTTTTAGCAGTATTTCTAATCCAAGTTACTTCGTGATTCACGAATGGCTTTATATGTGTTATTAACTCAGGTTCTTTAAATTTTGAAAGTGCTGATAGTGCGTGTCCTTGGACATCTTTATCCTCTAATAGTTCCAGCAAAACAGGAATTAGCTTTTTGTCTTTAAATTTGCCTAGTCCATCAACAATCATTTGCCTTGCCGTACCGTGTTTCTTATCTGTTGCAATCTCCAAAAGGTCATTTAATGAACTTTTATCGAGAATTAAGGATAATGAATTACCAATTGCCCATTTGTAAGTGTTATTAGACGAGTTTATAAATTCATTGATTAACGGTTTAGAGGCAGCATTGAATCCCTTAACACCCAGGCACCTTACCAAAAACTCCTTATGATTAATGTAAGTAATTTGCGATAAGTGTCTTAGTATAATGGGAATGACATCTTTATTTGTATTATCTATTTTCTTCAATTCTTCAATCGAAAAAATACTATATCCTAATTCCCTTACCTCTGAAATAAGTAGATCCTTGTTTAATTTCTCCACCCTTTCTACCCCTATCTAAACAATGCTTTATATATATATGATTTTACCACTTCTAATTCAACTAACCTGCCCCGTTCG
>NZ_JBALOP010000049.1:0-28871 GCF_036962685.1 Bacillus sp. JJ1566
TGGTAAATGAAAATGTCTCCATTGTGGTGGGGGGGACGCTAACGGGGAGCAGTCTTGCAATATCGGAAATAGCACAAAAAGAGAAAATACCGTATATTTCAATGGCAGCTGGCTCAGAGATTGTAAAACCAGTAAAAGAATATGTATTTAAAACCGTCCATAACAGTGACCTAATGATTGAAAAAACTTTAATAAGTTTAAAAGAAAACAATATTAAAAAGGTTGCATGGATGAATATCAATGATGCTTATGGCGAGGACGGCTATAAACATTTCAAGGAAATGGCACCTGAATATGGTGTTGAAATCATCGCAACAGAAGTTTTTGAAGGAAGTGATACGAGTGTGACTCCGCAGCTTTCTAAGATTAAACTTAAAAAACCTGATGCGGTTGTAGTGTGGAGCCGTCCACCATCAGGTTCTGTTGTTTCTAAGGATTTTAAACAATTAGCTTTTGACGTACCTTTAGTACACAGCTATGGTATGGCGAACCAAGCCTATCTTGATCAAGCGGGTACTGTAGCAGATGGTAATTTGTTAGCAAGCGGCAAAATCTTGGTATCCAGTACACTTTCGGAAAGTGACCCACAGAAAAAGATTATTGAGGAATTTATTAAAGACCACACAGAAAAACTTGGATACTCTCCAACCAATTTCTCTGGATATTCGTATGACGGTATTTTGCTTGCTACTGAAGCAATTAAAAATGTTGGAACAGACCGTGAAGCGATAAGAGATTATATAGAAAATAACATTAAGGACTTAGCCGGAATTACAGGGGTATATAATATTACACCTGAAGACCATAGTGGCTTAAGCATGGATTCAATCGTTTTTATTGAAGTGAAAAATGGAGAATGGACTTTATATAAAAAATAGAAGTAGGTGGAATATGTACATACGGCTGGTTGTTATCAGCCGTATAATCCCTTAAGAGAGGTGTAAAACATTGGAATATGCATCTTTTATCGTACAGCTTTTAATAGGTGGTTTAACCATAGGTAGTATATATGCATTAATAGCAGTTGGATTCGTTATCACTTTTAATGTAACGGGTGTACTAAATTTATCCCAAGGCGAATTTGCGATGGTTGGTGCTTTAACGGCTACATCCCTTATTGCATCTGGTGTTTCTTATCCATTAACTTTCTTGTTGGCAATTCTAATCACGATGGGTGTCGGTGGCTTATTTGAACGGGTGTCAATACACCCAGCCCGAAATGCTACGCCTTTAACTTTGATTATTATTACAATTGGAATGTCCATTGTCCTACGAGGGATTGGATTATTAATCTGGGGATCAAATCCACATAGTATGCCTCCATTAGATCCAGGCGAACCAGTGCAAATTTTACAGGCATTTATATTAAGACAAAGTATTTGGGCGGTTGTCATCTGCTTGGTTATGGTTGTTTTAATGTATTTCTTCTTTTATAAAACGTATTGGGGTAAAAGTTTGCGGGCCATTGTTATTAATCGGTTAGCGGCAAGGGTTATGGGGATTAAACCAACCAAAATGTCATTCTATACTTTAACCATCAGTGCTGGACTTGGGGCTTTGGCAGGAATTATCACAACTCCGATTACGGGTGCTACATATGAAATGGGTCTTATGCTGGGATTGAAAGCGTTTGTGGCCGCAGCAATTGGCGGTTTGACGAATGCGCCAGCTGCAGTTGCAGGTGGTTTCCTAATTGGAATCATCGAATCCCTAAGTGCTGGATTAATCTCATCTGGCTACAAGGATGCTATTATTTTTGGCTTACTAATTATCGTACTTATATTTTTACCGAACGGCTTATTTTCAAAATCATCTGGAAAACGTGTTTAAAAAGGGGGGACTTATATGCTTACCACAAATCTAAAAGGGAAATGGACCATAGGGTTATTTGTTCTTGTTTTAATCATACTGCCTCTGATTTTTAGGAGTCCATATCTTACGAGTGTACTTGTGATTATCGGTCTATATGGAATCGTTGCTATAGGCTTAGGATTATTGCTTGGGTTTACAGGTCAAATTTCCATTTCACAGGCGGCCTTTTATGGAATTGGCGCATATACTTCAGCCATATTGACTGTTACCTACCATGTTTCTCCATGGATTGCTATTTTGGCAGGTTGTGTTATTTCAGCTATTATTGCAATAATTATTGGCTGGCCAACATTAAAATTAGAGGAAAATTATCTGGCTTTAGCTACATTAGGATTTGGCTTTATCGTTTATATCTTTTTTATGCAGATGGTCGACCTCACTGGGGGTCCATCTGGAATAAGAGATATCCCACAATTAAGCCTTGGTTTCTTCACTTTTGATACAGATCTTAAATACTATTATCTCGTCTGGCTAGTTGCATTAGGATTATTATTTTTCTCAGCAAAGTTGGTTAGTTCGAGAGTGGGTAGGGCTTTAAGAGCCATTCGAGGAAGTGAAATCGCAGCACAATCTGTTGGAATAAATCCAACTAAGTATAAGGTAAAAGTATTTATGCTAAGTGCTGTATTTGCATCGATTGCTGGTAGCTTATATGCCCATTATGTTGCGTTTATTAGTCCATCTCCTTTTTATGTCACGGCTTCCATCAATTTTGTCATAATCGCGGTTGTTGGTGGCTTAACGAATGTTTGGGGCGGACTCATTGGTGCTATTGTTATTACTGGACTTGGAGAGCTGGTTCGGGAAGTAGTTCCACTCTTTTTACCGAATGCAGGAAGTGAGTATGAACTTATTCTTTTTGGGATGATTCTAGTTGCAACGATGATTTTTATGCCTAAAGGGTTATCAGTAGGAGTAAAGGATGGAATGTTGAATTGGGCTAGTCGCAGTAAAAGTAAAAAGAGGGTAAAGGAAGGGGAATTACAAAATGAAAAAACCATTGCTTGAAATCTCCGACCTTACAAAACAATTTGGTGGAGTTATAGCTGTTAATAAAGTGAACTTTGATGTGTATCCAAATGAAATTGTTGCAGTTATTGGACCAAACGGAGCCGGAAAAACCACTCTTTTTAATATGATTACGTCGATCATCCAGGCAAGCCAGGGGGATATTCGATTTAACGGGAAGTCTATTACTACGAAAAAAACGTATCAAGTTGCCAAGATGGGAATAACAAGGACATTTCAAAATTTACAAATATTCAATGATATGACTGTAGTGGAAAACGTGATGGTTGGCTATCACATTAGAACAAAAAGTGGTTTTTTTGCGGGAGGTTTTGGGTTTTCCAATGCTAGAAAGGATAACCAAACCGCCTATGCAAAGGCAACGGAAGCATTGGAATTGGTGGGGCTAAAAGAGCGTAAGGATGAACTGGCAAAGAATCTTCCCTATGGGTTGCAAAGGCTTGTGGAAATAGCACGTTCCATTGTGATGGAGCCTTCCCTAGTATTGTTAGATGAACCAATGGCTGGTTTAAATCAAAGTGAATCAATTGAGCTTGTTCGAATCATCCTTCGACTTAGAAAAAGAGGCTATTCATTCTTATTTGTTGAACACGATATGGAAATGGTCATGGGTATAGCAGACCGGTTAATTGTCGTTGAAAATGGAGTAAAAATTGCAGAGGGAACTCCTGCAGAGATCCAACAAAATCCGGTAGTAATTGCTGCTTATTTGGGAGAGGAGGTTCTGGTAAATGCTTAGTGTCAACAATCTTCACACCTACCACGGTCATATCCATGTCTTAAAAGGGATTAGTTTTCATGTGAATAAAGGGGAAATGCTTGCAATCATTGGAGCGAATGGCGCAGGAAAAAGTACGTTGTTGGGCACATTATCAGGCATTTACAAGCCTCACTCCGGGGACGTTCAGTTAGAGGACAAAAATATCACAAACATGCCTATTGAAGAAACCGTTCAACAGGGGATGGTTTTAGTTCCTGAAAGGCGCCAAATTTTTGATGGTTTAACGGTATACGAAAATCTCATATTAGGTGCATACCACCGATATCGGAAAGAAAAGAAACAATTAAAAACCGATGTTGAGGAAGTGTTGGAAACCTTTCCAAGATTAAAAGAAATGCTGAATCGGCTGGGTGGGAACCTAAGTGGAGGGGAACAACAAATGCTAGCTATCGGCAGGGGCCTAATGGCAAAACCCAAAATTATGCTACTGGATGAACCATCCCTTGGGCTAGCACCGCTTATCGTGCAGGATATTATGACTGTGCTTGAAGAATTACGAAAGGCAGTAGATACCACTATTATTCTAGTTGAACAAAATGCAAAAGCTGCGATGAAAGTGTCTGATAGAACCTGTGTCATCGAACGCGGTCAAATCGCATTAACTGGTAATTCAAAGGAGATGTTGGAGGATCCGCGGGTGGCTTCATTGTATTTAGGTGGGAGCAATACAAACTTTAATGCTATTAAAAATGAAATTTATTCAGAGCAATTTTAATTAGATGATTTTGGAATTGCTTTGTAAAAGAAGAATGGTGGTGTGAAAATGAAAGTAAGTATTTTAGGAGGAGCGGGCACATTAGGATCCACTACTGCATTTGTGATTGCACAGCAAAATCTCGTGCATGAGATTTGTCTTATTGATATTAAAGTAAATATTGCATCAAGTCATAAAATGGATATGGAACAAGCTGTCGCAGAAGTATCAAACGTAAAAATTACAAGCGGTGGTTTTAGTTTATTGAGGGGGTCTGACATTGTAATAAATACAGTTGGTATACCAGAGAAACAGGTTGAATCCCGCATGGACTATTTGGTTGGGAATTATAAAATTATTAAAGAAATAGCCGGATATATAAATGAATTCACTACGAATCCTGTCATTATTACAGCCACAAATCCTCTGGACATAATTAATTCACTATTACAAAGCTGCGTCCAGGTTGATTCATCTAGACTTATTGGTTTTTCATTAAATGATACGTTTCGACTTCGTTGGGCACTTTCAAGTGTTCTAAATAGATCAATTAGCGAAATTGATGCACTTGTTCTAGGGGAGCACGGGGAGGACCAGTTACCAATATATAGCCATATTTATGTTGATGGAAGTCAAGTTAATATTACCAACGAGGTTAAGCTTCAAGTTCAACAAATAATTAAGAATTGGTTTACGCTATACCAGTCACTTAATTCAGGGCGAACAACAGGATGGCTTTCTTCATTAAATATAGCTCGTATGATCAAGGCGATAGTAAAGGATACAAAAGAAGTAATACCTTGTTCTGTCATTGGTTCTGATGGGGTTTCCATCGGTCAACCAGCTATTATCGGCAAAAATGGAGTAGAATCCATTAAGGAAATTTCAATGACAGAGGTTGAAAAAACAGAATTTAATAGAATCAAAGAAAAAATAAAAAGTCAGGTAGATAATCTTCAACAAGGTAAGGTGGAAAGCCTCAAATGAATAAAAAAATTACTTTTGGAATCATTGGTGCGGGTGCAATGGGCTGCAGGTTCGGGGCACAATTATTTGAAGCTGGTTATGATGTATCCCTTTATGATGTTTGGAGAGAGCATATTGAAACGATTCAAAATAATGGATTAAAAATAAAGCATGGTAATGAAGAAAAGACGATCAAGATAAATGCCTATGTAGAACCACAAATAAATAGATCCTATGATATTTTAATTGTTTTTACAAAGGCACAATATACCGATAATGCATTAAATAAATACTCTAGTTTAATTTCACCAGAAACCTATATTTTGACTTTGCAGAATGGTCTTGGAAATCAAGAGTTCATAGCAAAATATGTAGGTCTGGATCGGATCATTGTCGGAACCACCACATACAGTAGTGATCTACTTGGTCCCGGAACGATTGAAGTAGGTGGTGCAGGAGAAACATATATAACCCACTCAAAAGGGACATCTCAAATTGTTTCACAAGTTGAAGAAGCTATGAATCGAGCTTCCCTAAGTACATGTGTCTCAAACAATACGATGGTTGCTGTATGGGAAAAATTAGCCTTCAACACAGCTATCAATTCAGTAACGGCTTTAACAGGGTTAACAACAGGAGCAGTTGGAAATCATCCATTAGGTATTGTGTTGCTAACCAAAATTGTTGAAGAGGTGGGAATGGTGGCAAGCCACCTTGATATAGAGATTGATGTCAAGAAAGTTGTAAGTACATTACAACAAGTATCGGCACCTGATAAAGCAGGGAATCATTACCCTTCAATGGCTCAGGATATAGCAAAGAAACAGAAAACAGAAATTGAAGCCATTAATGGGGCCATCATACGTGAAGCCGAAAAATATCAAATTCTTGTTCCCTATAATCACGCAGTTTATAGCATGATAAAAATGATTGAAGATAATTATGTAACGAATGATACCATACACTTCCAGCAAAAAGTATTATAAGAGGAGATTTGATGGTTGTTGGAAAGGTTGCAACTGAAGTAGATATACTTATCATTGATGGATAAGACTGATATTCCTGTAAGGATTTCATACCTTTCAATACTGGTTTAACTGACGAATGAAGGGTGAGGAGGCATTCCTTTTTCTCCCTTTCATAAATAAAAAATCTAATTATTCCTACGATAGTGGGAATTCTTCCACCTCTATCATCCGTGGGACAGAGGTTGATTTACAGGCTGCCTTGGATCTTGAAACTGCTTGCTTTGGAAATGCTTTTGCAAGCAAGGATCGTGTTGAAGGAATGAAGTCTTTTGTAGAAAAGAGAAAACCACAATTTGTTGGAAGGTAGGGTGATTCAAAATGAGTAAAGATATTTTAGTCATTGATGGTGCACGGACTGCTTTTACAGAATTCGGAGGATCATTTCGAGAGGTATCTGCCATAGATCTTGCCGTACATACAACGAAGGAAGCCATGCGTCGCTCGTCAATCCAGCCCGAAGAAGTAGATCAGGTCGTGATCGGAAATGTCATTCAATCAAGTACGGATGCCATTTATATGGCAAGGCATGTTGGATTAAAATCAGGAATTCCTGAGCATGTGCCTGGGCTAACCGTCAATCGACTTTGTGGTTCAGGCTTACAAGCCATCGTAAATGCCTCACAATCTATTAAACTTGGAGAATCAAATGTTAGCATTGCAGGCGGTACAGAAAACATGAGCCAGGTTCCACATGTTGTTCGTGGTGCTAGATGGGGCTTACCTATTGGAAAAGCACCAATGGAGGATTATCTGTGGGAGGCACTCTATGATCCATATGGGAAATGCTCTATGGCCATTACAGCCGAAAACCTTGCGGGAAAATATGAGATTTCAAGAGAACAAATTGATGAGTTTGCTTCACAAAGTCACAAGCGTGCATTAACAGCAAAAGAAAATGGTATTTTTGCCAAGGAGATTGTACCGGTAACTGTGAAAGGACGAAAATTAGAAAAGGTTATTGACCAAGATGAGCATCCTCGTGATACACCAGTTGATGTGTTAAATAGATTACCAGCTAGGTTTAAAGAGAACGGTGTTGTCACTGCTGGAAATGCCAGTGGGATAAATGACGGCGCAGCAACGATGGTTGTCACATCTAGTGAATATGCCCAAAAACGTAATTTAAAACCATTAGCAAGATTGGTGTCATGGGGAATTGTTGGAGTCGAACCAAAATACATGGGAATCGGACCTGCTCCAGCGATTCGACAGGCATTAGAACGTGCAAATATGAAGGTAGAGGATTTAGATTTAATCGAAATCAATGAAGCATTTGCTGCACAATATCTTGCTTGTCAAAAAGAATTAGGCTTTAACCCAAGCATTGGAAATGTTAATGGTGGTGCAGTTGCATTAGGTCATCCACTTGGGGCAAGTGGTGCGCGAATCAGCCTATCATTAATTTATGAGCTTAAGAGAAGAAATAAAAAATATGGCGCATCTGCATTATGTATCGGTGGAGGCCAAGGAATTGCGGCAATTTGGGAAGTATTGTAATTTCCTTCAGTGAAAGTCATGAAAATCCAAAGAAATTTAGTTATGGGGTGAATTACATGAAAAAAGAATTAAGTAAACTAAGCATTTCAGAGCTTTTAGAAAAGGTTTACAGAAAAGACCCTCATCATGAAGTTTCATTTGATGGTTATACAAGAATGTCTTATCAAGAATTATGGGAGAAATCTCTTAACCTCGCAGCCTCATTACAAGAAATCGGTATAAATAAGGGAGATAAAATTGCAGTTTGTTTACCAAACTGGAATGAGTTTGTCGTGATTTATATGGCTGTTTCTCATCTTGGTGCAGTGATTGTCCCTTTCAATACTCGATACCGACAAGATGAGGTTGAGTATATTTTACGTAATT
The DNA here is from genome assembly GCF_036962685.1 of Bacillus sp. JJ1566. Taxonomy (NCBI): domain Bacteria; kingdom Bacillati; phylum Bacillota; class Bacilli; order Caryophanales; family Bacillaceae; genus Bacillus; species Bacillus sp. JJ1566. The sequence continues at coordinate 8,234 of NZ_JBALOP010000049.1, forward strand.
CTGAGGCGAAGATTGTCTTCTTTACTGAGGGATTTGGCGGAGTTAACCATTATGAGCAATTCACCCTAGCCATTCAACGTGTTGCAAGCCTTGAACGACTAATTACGGTTCGATGTGTAAAAGAAAGCCATATGAGCTATGAGCAATTACTTGAAAGAGTGGATAACCATCCATTCTCCCCTGTCACTATTAATTCGGAGAATGATGTTTTCTGTATCTTGTATACTTCAGGTTCAACAGGTGTTCCAAAAGGCGGGATGCTTTCTCATAGTAATTTCGTAAACACCGCAATCATTACCGATGAAGAGATGCAATGTACAAAAGATGATGTCTTTTTTGTTGCAGTCCCTTTATTTCATGTATTTGGAATGGTACCAAGCATTCTAAGTACAATAGCGGTTGGGGCCAGAATGGTTTTGGTGGAAAAATATAATGCCAAGGAAGCATTGGAAATCACACAAAACGAAAAAGTTACGGTCAAGCATGGCGTACCAACAATGTTTATATTAGAACTAAATCATGCTGAGTTTCATCATTATGACCTTTCCTCACTTCGAACTGGGATTATTGCGGCGGCTCCATGCCCAGTTGAAATTGTAAAACGAATTCGTACAGATATGGGCTGTGATATCGTCGTTTCTTATGGAACAAGCGAGACATCCTCAACTCTAACAATGACGGCTTTTGAGGATGATGATCAAATTCGTGCGGAAACAGTTGGAAAGGCGGTACCAGGTGCAGAAGTAAAAATTGTCAACGAATTTAAAGAAGAAGTTGCTGTAAATGAAGTTGGAGAAGTAGCATGTCGTGGTTTTGGTATCATGAAAGGCTACTATAATATGCCTGAAAAAACAAGGGAATCTTTAGATGACGATGGCTGGTTTTATTCTGGGGACCTTGGCACATTAGATGAGCAAGGAAACTTAAGAATTGTTGGTCGCAAAAAAGAACTGATCATTCGAGGTGGCTACAATATTTACCCAAGAGAAATAGAGGAAGTTCTATATACGCACCCAGATGTTATGGAGGTGGCAATAGTTGGGTTACCTGACACTGTTCTAGGTGAAATTTCCTGTGCCTGTGTAAAGATTAAGCCAAGTACTTCACCAAGTCCAAATGACCTTCTTGAATTTGTAAGACCAAAAGTTGCTGACTATAAAGTCCCAGATAAACTGCTCATTATGGATGAATTTCCGATGACAGCAAGCGGGAAAATTAGAAAAATATCACTTCAGGAACAATTAAAAGAAAAATTGGGGGCCGAATTACGATGAGGAAAAAATCTTGGATATGGGCATTTGTTTAAGCATATTTTTCATAGCAGGTGATATCCAAATTTTACTAGAACAACCAGGCCCTGCTGTCGAACCACCATTGCAAATTAAAGTGGAGCATGGGATTGACTCAGAAAAGGATTTACCGATGTTGAAAAAAGAGTTAGAGGAAACGTATAGAGCCAAGCTTATGTTTCGTGCAAATGTTCAATTAGTTCTGAGGGTACCTTACCTCGCTTTGAAATGAAAACAAAGTATGTCAAAGAAATCTACTAAACTGTAAAAATTAGGGAGGGTTTTACATGGCGCAATACACTGTTGATATTGATACAGGCGGAACTTTTACGGATGGGTTCTTTTCCTATGGGGACCGCTTTGAAGTGGTAAAAGTAGAAACGACCCCACATGATTTAACCGTTTGTTTTAACAATTGCATTACAGAAGGTGCTAAAAAATTCGGTCGTGAAAATGTAAGCGATTTCCTTAAGGATACGAAGACGATAAGACTTTCTACAACTGTTGGAACGAACTCCATCATCCAAAGAACTGGACCAAAGCTAGGGTTGATTGTGACAAAAGGGTATGAAGATTCACTGTACCAAGATGGTAAAAATCCGATATTAAATTTTTTAGTCCAGGAAGAATTGATTGTTTCCATTGATGAAGAAGTATCAGAAAGTGGAGAGGTTATTAAATCAGTGGATGAAGCTGAAATAAGACGAGTAACAAAAAAATTATTAGAACTTGGTACAAGAGTAATCGTTGTTAGCTTGAAAAATGCTCATGCGAACAATCAAAATGAGAAACTAGTTCGAAAGATTATCCAAGAAGATTTTCCAAAGCATTATCTTGGTACAAAACCAATTCAACTCGGCAGTGATATTAGTTCACGATCCGATAATGGTATTCGAACAAATGCTGCAGTGGTAAATGCTTATCTACATCGCGATATGGTGAAGTATTTATATAAAGCGGATGAGGGCTTAAGACAAAAAGGATATACAAAGCCATTGTTAATTGCTCATTCCAATGGTGGTGTCGCGCGTGTAGCAAAAACCAAAGCGCTGGATACGTACAATTCCGGTCCTGCTGCAGGATTAATGGGAACGAGATATATAGGTGAATTGTATGGGCTCGATAATATCATGTCTGTTGATGTGGGAGGAACTAGTACAGATGTAGGATTGATTTCAAATGGTGAGCTTACATTTGATACAGAATCGAGTATTGCAGAAATTCCTGTCCATGCTCCGCTAATCCACGTTCTATCGGTAGGAGGTGGCGGTGGAACCATTGCTAAAGTAACTCCGGATGGAACATTTCAACTAGGACCAGAAAGTGCAGGATCAGTTCCAGGACCAGCATGTTTTGGGCTGGGTGGAACAAAACCAACAGTCACGGATGCCTGTGTAGTTCTCGGTATCGTTGACCCCGATTATTTCTTAGGTGGAACAAAAAAAATATCGAAGGAAAAAGCGATCGATGCTATTCAAAAATGGATCGCCACACCGTTAAATATTTCGAATGAAGAGGCGGCGACACTTATTGTTGATAAAATCGAACAAATTGGTGCTGATACTCTAAAACAGCTTTCGAACGAAAGAGGAAAAGATATAACAGATTTCCAACTCTTTTCATTCGGTGGGGGCGGAGGCTTATTTTCTGCTGGAATGGCTAAGAAAAGTGGAATCAGTAAAATTTTCACATTCCCTTTTAGTTCTGTATTTAGTGCATTCGGTCTTTCAACAGCCGATATTGCCCATACGTATCAGGAGCGTGCTGATTTCCATTTTGGTTCTAATGAAGAGATGGTCGAATTTCTTATCAATGCAAATGTCAGTCTTGAAAAGATGAAAAAACTCTCTCATCGTGATATGCGTGGAGAAGGATTTACCCCAGAATCCATACGATATGAAGTTTCCTTAGAGGTCGCTTCAGAAGACGGAAAGGTTAGAGATATTTTCTTTTTACCTAGCGATGTTTTTCATAGCACAAATGAACAGTATCTAAAAGAAGAGTTGCAATCTATTGCTAAGCAATTAGATTCAGAGAGAATCACGATTGAGTTTGTACGACTAAATAGTTACGTAAGTGTTTCTCACTTTGCGTTGCCATCCTTAGAGCTTGATAATACCATTCCCGAGCCAAAATCGATAAGACCAATTTACTGGCAAGGAAATGTAATCAATACACATATTTATGACATTGAAGGGTTACAGCCTGGTCATAAAATTGATGGGCCAGCGGTTTTAGAAAGCTCAAATACAACGATTGTTGTTCCGCTTGGTGCAAAGTTTAGAATGGACCAACATTTAAACGGAATTATGGAGGTGTAAGAATGAGAAAAAAGGTAACTGAGTATATTGCTATCGATTTACAGAAGGAAATGTGGGTTTGTGAGAAATGTGATCATGAATTGAATTCTGCTCATGAGAATTACAAGAAAGGCTGCCTCATTTATGATCGTGACCCTAGTGAAATTCATCAACCACATATAGAAGGAGAATACACATTCTCTCCAGATGCAAATTGGGTTCGTTTAGTTGAATTTTATTGTCCTGGCTGCGGTACGTTGGTAGAAACAGAAGTTCTTGCACCTGGACATCCAATTACACATGACATTCAAGTAGACCTAGAATCATTAAAACAAAGGGCTCTTGAAGAAGAAAAACAACAGAAGCAATTATTTAAAAATGTGTAAAGGAGGAAGAGTAAATGACGACAAAAATAAGAGCGACAATCGATATTGATATCGGTGGAACATTTACAGATTGCTTTATTCGATACGGAGATCAATCGGTTATTTCTAAGAGTCCAACAACTGGATATGACTTATCAGTAGGATTTATTAAAGCCATTGAAAATGGAGCGGAACTCCTTGACTTAGCCATTGATGAACTATTAGAAGAGACGGACATGATTCGTTATTCAACTACAGTTGCAATGAACAAACTAATTGAACGAAAAGGTCCTAAGCTTGGTTTTATTACAACCGAGGGATATGAAGATATTCTATATATCGGAAAGGGAAGCCAATGGCAAGATGGTATTAGTTCATTAGAAAGTCGGAAAATTGCCGAGGTAAGCAAGCCGATTCCGTTAATTCCGAGAGAAAATGTTGTGGGCGTAAAAGAGCGAATCGATTATACAGGAGAAATAATTCGTCCACTTGATGAAGAAGATTTTAAAGACAAACTACAATATTTAGTTGATCAGGGAGTAATGGGCTTTGTTGTATCTACTTTATGGTCCTTTAAAAATCCTGTTCACGAAAAAAGAATTAAGGAGCTTATTGAAGAAGAATATCCAGAGTATTACCTCGGGAATATGCCGGTTGTACTTTCAAGTGAGGTTATGCCTAAGAGATATGAGTATACCCGATCAAATGTGGCGATTTTAAACGCTTATCTCCACCAGGCAATGGCAGAAGAATTGTCCAACATTGGAGATGAACTACGCGATTTAGGGTACAAGAACCCACTTCTAATGGTTCACAATACAGGAGGAATGGCAGAGGTTTTCCGTACATCGGCAGTTAATACGTATAATGGAGGGCCAGTTGCTGGAATCATTGGAAGTAATCAACTCGGTAAGTTATATGATTATCCTAATATTGTCGTTACGGATATGGGTGGCACGAGTTTTGATATTGGGCTTGTAGTGGACGGAGAAACAAACAATTATCAATTTAAACCAGTCATTGATCGTTGGCTAGTTGATATGACAATGCTAGAAAGTAAATCGATTGGAACAGGTGGAGGCTCAATTGCATGGATTAACGATGTACTAGGAGGTCGACTAGAGGTTGGTCCTCGAAGTGCAGGTAGTTTTCCAGGGCCTGTAGCTTATGACCAAGGGGGAACGGAGCCAACAGTGACAGACGCAGACCTTGTATTAGGTTATCTAAACCCAGATTATTTTCATGGCGGAAACTTAACGTTAAATATTGAAAAAGCAAAACAAGTAATCGAAGAAAAAATTGCTAAGCCATTAGGTGTAGATGTCTATGAGGCTGCTTATCTTATTAAAAAAGTATGTGATGGAAATATGGCAAATATTATCCAGAAAGAAACCTCACTTCAAGGAAATGATCCTAAAGATTTCGTACTATTTGCATTAGGTGGTGGCGGTCCTGTACATGGTGCAGGTTTTGGATTTGAGGCGGATATTCCAAAAACAATCGTTTTACAACAATCGCCTGTATTCTGTGCCTTCTCATCTTCCATGATGGACATCATGCACATTTATGAACAATCAAAACACATCATTCTTCTGGAGCCTGGAACAAAGAAGTTTTTAACCGACTATGAATCTCTAAATTCAGTTGTACGTGAACTACAGGAAAAAGCTATCCGCGATATTACGGGAGAAGGATTTAATGTAGAGGATATTCAATATCAATTGGAATTAGATATGAAGTTTGGTGGACAGCTTAATATTAAGAGGGCGGTTTCTCCTACTTTAATCTTAAACAGGCCTGAAGATGTCCAAAATCTATGGGATAGTTTCACAGAAGAATACTCAAATGCATACAGTTCCATTGCCGTTTATCCTGAAGGTGGAGTCGAAATTGAGAATATTGTTTTAAAGGCTATCGTTCCACAGGATAAATTTAATTTTGTCCAAAATGAATCCATTGGTGAAGATGCAAGCCATGCGATAAAAGGAACTCGAAAAGCGTACTGGCCAGACCTTGGAGGATTTGTAGACACAAACATTTATCAGCTTGAGGACTTAAAAAGTGGTAATAAAATAGAAGGTCCTGCCTTAATAGAATCACCACATACAACGGTTGTATTACCACCTAACGTAATTTATACAGTTGATCAATACCTAAATGGTTTAATCGAAAAGAAAATGGTTGAGGGGGTAACGGCATGATTGATTTTGGAATTAATGAACGAATCCATCCAGAACCAATAGATGAATTTGAACAATTGGCCCTTGATAGTTTAAAGCCTGGTGAATATGAAATTTATAGTGAAAAGTTAAACCAGTTAGTGCTTGAAGCAAAAGAAGTATTAACGAAAATCGGAGTTTCCTCCATGCTTCACTCAGGGGATATTGTTGTAGGCTTGTATACAGCAAAAGGGGATCTTGTTGCTGCCTATTGTGGAGTTTATCTACATGCTGTCACCACTCAAATTGGAATTAAATATATTCTTAAACATTATAAGGACGATCCTACAATTGGAATTAACGAAGGTGACATTTTCTATGCAAACGAGGCTCTCTATGGAGGAGTTCATAACCCAGACCAGGTTGCGGTCATGCCAATTTTCCATAATGGAGAACTAGTTGCTTGGGCTGCAGCAGCGGTGCATCAGCCTGAAACAGGTGCAATTGAACCTGGTGGTATGCCACTAACAGCAAAGTCTCGAGCAGATGAAGGGATGAAATTGCCACCAATTAAGATTGGCGAAAACTATCAAATTAGAAATGATATGTTAAATATGATGGCAAACATGGTTTCAAGGGCACCTAGAATGCAGATTATTGATACAAAAGCTCGTGTTGCTGCGTGTGATCGTTTACGTGTTCGCGTCCAACAATTAATTGGGAAAAAAGGCGTAGAACTTGTTGTTGGCGTGATGAGAAAAATGTTAATTATAGCAGAGGAAGGAGCGAGGAAACGTATTTCAAGCTGGCAGGATGGTGTATACCGCTCAGTTTCCTTCATGGATACAATGGGAACAAACGACTCATTGATGCGTTGCGCATTAACATTAACAAAAGAGGGTGACTCACTCACATTTGATTTCACAGGTTCATCACCTGAAAATGATGGTTCATTTAATAGTTTTATGCACATTGTTCGCGCCCATATCGCAATCTATTTATTTGGGGTACCTTTTGCAGATTTGCCAACATCATCTGGTATTTTTTCATCAATCAAGGTAATTGTTCCACAAGGTACATTTTTAAATGCAAATGTCGATGCTTCAGTTGCTAACTCACCGATTACAAATAGCTGTGTGTTATCAACAACGTCTAATGCATTTGCAAAAATGCTATATGCAAGTGGTGTAAAAGAACTTTCAACAAGTGGTTACGGGGCAGGTGGTTGTGCTGTTGTAATCGCTGGCCAAAACCAATGGGGAGTTCCGTTTGCAGATATGCTTGCAAACGTACTGAACAGTGAAGGCAGTGGAGCCAGAACACATCGGGATGGAGATAATTCCTTTGGTTTCCCTTGGGGCTGGTGGGGAAAAGCTCCTGATGTAGAAGATATGGAGAATGAGCAGCCACATGTACATTTATATTTTAAGCATTGGAAGGATTCAGGTGGATTTGGAAAATATCGTGGTGGGGCTGGAACAAATGTGGCATGGGCTGTTAAAGGCGTACCATTCTTAGTTTATCAATCTATTATTAAGCATCATAAAGTTCCAATCACACAAGGGTTATTTGGTGGATATCCACCTCCTTCACATCCTGGTATTAAGATTGTTAATGCCAATTACTTTGAGAAAATGAAAAATGGTGATGCAGATATTCCTGTCAACACAGCGGACCTCGTAAAAAATCGCTCCATTGAAGGAGATTATGTGGTTGAGCGTGCACCACGTCCGGCTGCACCTGTTATGGATGGTGATGTATATGTAGCGAATTCCACCGGAGGTGGTGGGTATGGTGATGTGCTTGATCGGAATCCAGAAAATGTGATCAAAGATTTAAAGGACGAACTCATTTCAGATTGGGTAGCACAAAATATATATAAAGTTTCCTATGAACCTGAAACATTAACTCTTGATGAGGCAAAAACTGAAAAGCTTAGAGAAGCCGAAAGAAAGGATCGGTTAGGACGTGGGAGAAGCTACGATGAATTTATGGTTGAGTGGTCTACAAAGCAACCGCCTGAAGAAGCGCTTGTTTACTATGGAAGTTGGCCGAATGCAGAGCCATTACGACAAATTGTACGTATGTAAGGTTTAAAAACAAAGGAGTTGTTCCATGGATAAAAAAGAACTGGTTCAAAAGTTTTTTAAAGGTCGGACTGTTACCCGACCTCCTTTTCTCCCATTGGTGGGTACTTATTTAACAATGGTAGATCAAGTTTCAATTCCTTCGATATTACAAGATGATAATACTTTGTACTCGGCATTATTGAATACTCAAAAACTTCTAGGCTATGATGCTATTATTTTACCATTGGACCCTTCTTTAGAGGCGGAGGCCTTCGGCGGAATTGTAGAGTGGAAGGATCAAGAAATGCCTAGTGTAAAAGAAATTCCGATTACGCAAGGATTATTATTGTCCGATTTTTTGGAAAGAGGTAGAATACCGGTTGTAAAAGAGGTTGTAGAGCGATTGGTAAAGGTTCAGGGTAAAGAATTACAGATTATTGCAACTATAACTGGCCCGGTCACTATTCTCAAAACTCTTTATGGAGCAGAATGCAATTCAGATTTAGGATTAATGAAAAAGCGGGCTGAAGAAATAACACAAGCATTGATAGGACTCTGTAAAGCTTTTGGCGATGCAAAGGTAGGCGGAATCCTCATTAATGAAGATTTATTAGATTCTGCTTTATGGGAAGAATGTAAAGACATTTTTAAACCATTGTTCAACGTAATAAAATATTATAATATTTTTGGAATTTTGCGCCTATCGCCTGAGGTTGATGCCTTTGAATCAACAAGTGATTTGCCAGAAATTGTATTAGCTTCAAAGGAATTTATCACCAATGCCTCTTCTGTAAAAACAAAAGGAATTGCATTATCAAATTCAAACTTGGAAGAAAATTTGGATCTTACTCAGTTAGTTTCATTGTGGAATGAAAACAAAAAAAGAAGATTATTTTTATCGTCTAGCTATCCACTTGATTTAGAAATAAATTTAAGCGAGATTCAGGAAAAAACTGCAATGATTTGTGATGAAGTAAACTGGCTGTAATCATAGATAGGGGCTTTTATAAAAGATTAACTGGTTTATTTCAGGGATGCAAACAAGCAATTAACTTCAAAAACTCTGTGATTTTCACATTGAAAATCACAGAGTTTTTTATTGAAATATAAGGGTTTGATTCTTCATTAGTTGATAAATTTTACTTGGTAAATCACATTTCCTTTCACAAGTATAAATAAAACAGAAGCCCTTAAAAGAAATACCAAGTATTCGCTTAAAGAGCTTCTGTTTTTAATTTATAATAGTCCTTGAATATTAAACAGCTGTATAGCCACCATCAATTGGTAAGGTTACTCCTGATATGAATGAAGCGTCATCACTTGCAAGGAATAGGACAGTTTTTGCTACTTCAATGGGCTTACCTAAACGACCAATTGGGTGTAGATCTACTAAACCATCAATTACATCTTGTGATAATGTATTGATCAGTGGCGTTTCGATGTAAGCAGGAGCAATGGCATTAGCACGAATTCCATCCTTGCTATATCTAGAAGCTACTTGTTGAGTAAGCATTTTTACTCCGCCTTTTGAAGCTGAGTAAGCTGCAAGACCGTCTCTAGCTACAAGGCTATGAATAGAACCAGTATTCACAATCACACCGCCATTGCCTTGTTTTAAGAATTGTTCAATAGCATATTTATCTGAAAGATACACACTTGTTAAATTCACATCAATTACTTTTTGCCATTTAGCAAAGTCTAACTCATGAAGATCAGCTTCAATATTAATACCAGCATTAGCGAACATTACATCTAATTTGCCATATTTTTCAACAGTCTTAGATACTAGATTTTTCATTTCATTTTCGCTTGCTACATTGGTTTGTACAAAAATAGTATCGTAACCTTGCGTATTCAATTCTTCAGATAATGCTTGTCCTTTTTCTGATATATCAGCAATAGCTACTTTTGCACCTTCTTTTACAAATTCTAGTACTGTTGCTTCCCCTAGTCCACTAGCTCCACCTGTTACGATTACAACTTTGTCTTGAAATCTCATCTAATCCCATCCTTTAAAATATATTTAATAAATCCTGTAGCAAAAACGGAATTCACATTCCACTTTTATTGTAAGCGTTTCCCTTTCATTCTTCAAGTATTTTGTCTCTTATTCTTATTTTATATATAATAAACTAAAGAAAGAGTGGGGATGGAATTGATACCAGAAAACAAATTTATCGTAAGTTCTGATAGAAAAGATGCAAGTAAAAATGCAAGTGTTATATTAGAAGCTGCCAAAAAGGTCTTTGCTGAAAGAGGATATGATGCAACTATTGAGGAAGTAGCAATAGAAGCCAATGTAGGAATAGGCACTGTTTATCGCCGATATAACAATAAAAAACAGCTTGCCAATGCTGTTGCAACCAATGTCATTTCTGAGATTTACGACCAGCAAGATGAGATTTTGAAAGGAAACTATACAGCAGAAGAAAAAGTAAAAAAATTGTTTGCTTGTTATGCAAGGATTAGTGAAAATCATAAAAAAATCCATGGAATGATTGTCGATATGCTCATTGAACAGAAAGAAAATGAAGAATTTAGCAATACATTTCTGAAAAGCTTACAAAATATTTTTGTTGAAGTTATTACTAGTGGTCAAAACGAAGGGGTTTTTAGAAACGGTGATCCGAGGCTTTATCAAGTTTTTTTAGAGAATACGATCAATCCTAAGGTAGTTAAAGAGTTATCTGAAATTATGCCACTAAAAGACACGGCTGATTTTTTAGCTGATTTGGCTTTAAATGGAATGATGATACAAAAAAAGTAAGAAAATGCCTAAAATTCTTATTCCTTATAGATGTAACCTTATATAATCTATAGAAATTAAGAATCAAAATAACGATTTAAAAGCCAGTCCTGTTCCCAATTTGCTAGGCACTCCAGTATCAATGGATTTGACAATAAGGTATATAGACCGCAACTTTACAAATACGATACAGACGACTTTTGGTAAAAAACTTGTGTTGGTTGCATACAACATTGATATGAGCGTAGATGTAAGAGTTATTTATGCACAAGGACAAGTTCGCGACATTTTAGACTACTTACAGTCCTTTAAATATACATGCAGCGTTAGTAAAGAATTTGATGATATCTGGGATACGTGTACTATTATGAGCAAGCTATGGCAGAACTACAGATTCCTGAGAAGGCTGATTTACTTAACTAACTTAAATATAACATTGGCTATACCCATATATGCGATTAATGATAATGACGGTCTTTTATGTGAGTAAGAAGCTAGTTCTCTCATGTAAATTGAATGAATGAATAAACATTTTCCTCGCTGGATGATGTATAACAATTACATTAAAGAACAGATGTTTGTAGCGAAGGTGTATTGTTTAAACTAAGAGCTACCGTTTAGGTAGTCCTTAGTTCAATATAGTTGAAACTAATTAGTTAGATATCAAAACTTAGCTTTTATTTTCCAAACTGTAATTTATGTGAAGTATAAGTTCCACTGAGTTCAAATTTTTCCTATTATAGTTAAACAATCATTATTAATACCATACTCGAAGGGAACCGTTGGAATAAGTAGGAAGGTTCTTAGAACAGATGTTATATGAACTTTGTTTTTGCGTTAATCCAAAAGAAGGATTAACGTTTATTTTTTACTAGCAACTAAATGATGATTATTATTTAATTGTTAATCGAACGTATATTCGCATATAATGTTTTTATAAGGAGGGACTAATATGATAAAAGATCGTGGAAAAATGAAATGGGGGGCTGCATTTATGTTACCAGAAATGGTGGCTTCTCATAACAAGGTGGATTGGGATTATAAAAAAGTTGAAAAACCGATCCTAGATGAACATCTATTAGAAGAAATAAACCAAACAATATGTAGTGCAATGGAGTATAACCAAGAACTAGTGTTTACCCTGTACGAAAATGGAGAATTCCAAGTAATAACTGGAAAAGTACATTATATAGATCAAATAGGTTATGAGTTAAGAATTTTAGATAAATTTAACGAAATACGCAAGGCTAGGCTAAACAACATTGTTAAAGTTTATTTTGAATAATGATGGCAAGTGACGGGTGCTTTGAATGATGAGAAGAATAATGTATAACTCAGATTAAACTGTTGTATTTCTACAATAAGTTGAAACTCTTTTTTAAAAACCGAGAAGTAAAGTAAGTTAGGTAGAAAGTAAAAGAAATTTCATTCTAAGAAAGAGAGGGGACCCGGTGCAAAGTGATTTAAAGCTGAAGGACGAGGGCAATCAGTCGATTAAAACCTATATAGTAAATTTTCCCCAGTACAGATGGAGGTTTTTGGTGGGAAAATTTTTTTACAGATTCGGAGCGCGAAAATCTTTTAAAACTGCTTATTTTTAACGTGGGTATCAAAAGAACACTCCAGATAATCCGAGAACACAAGGATTCAGTATCCTAATAAAGATTGACGAACATGCTTGAAGTGAAATTAAAATAATCAACACTCACTAGAATCCCCACTTAAGAATGAACCCTCCCGAGAAATAAGTATCGAAAACATCCCGCTTCTCTCTGTTCAACAGAGGAGCGGGTATGTTTTTTTAATAACTTCTTAAGTTCACAAAGAAAATCAGCAATCTATTGGGAATATAGTTAATTAAAAATATGACAATGAGTTTAGATTTTGTTTTCCAAAAAAATGGATTAGAGAAGCAAAGTCCAGCCGTAGCAAGAATTAAATTCTCGCTTAATTGATAAAGATAAAATTGGGAAAGTTAGCTTTTATGATTTAAGGATATTGTAATTCAATTTGCTATGTATGGCCGGAGTTCTTTCTGAGTTTTTAATGTATCAATTAAGATGTAAGAAAATTAAATATAGTTCAATTATAATCATAGATTAGGTTTAAAAAGGAGAAAGACATGTATTCTTTATTAAGTTCATGTCCTTCTCCTTTTAACATTCAATTGACGAAAGACGTAAGTTTTATTACAAACTACCTTGGATCAATAGGTGTTTCGATTTGTGTGTGAGCTTCAATTACTTCCGCAGCATCAAATAGGGTATCTTCTCGGAAGCGTCTTCCTAATAGCTGAACGCCAACTGGGAGACCATCCACAACAGCAGTTGGAACGGAAATAGCTGGGAATCCGAGCAATGGAATCGCCATCATGGACCATTGAGCATCCATAACACGCCTCATGCTTTTAACACTTTCTATATCAGCATCTTGTTCAAAAGCCTGTTCGGCGGAGACCGGCATCAGTAATAGTGGATATTTCTGTAAAAACACTTGAAGTTGGAGAATTAAAGTTCCACGACGTGCATAGCCCTTAATATAATCTGTTAGTCCTGGATTTTCTCCCCACCATTCTTTTGCATTAGCGAAATAATTAAACGCTGCCTTTTTCATTCCTTCGTCTCCATACTGCTCTACAAGTTGCATATTTGTCCTGAAATCCTCCAACACTAATAAATACCAAAGCCTGTATGCCTCTGCGAATAGAGGAAGATTGACTTCTTCAACAATATAACCAGCTTCCGTTAAACGATTGGCTGCATCACTCAAAGCCTGATTGACAACTGATGACGGGGTAGCAACACCTACATCACGTAATAGCCCGACTCGAATTGGCTTTTGAAGCGGCTTCCCAATTAAAGGCACTGAAGCATGGAGTGGGTCACGCGGATCAAATTCAATCATGCTTGCCAGGGCAAGTCGTAGATCTGCAACGTTGCGTGCAAGTGGTCCATCAGTTGACATAAATTGTACTGAAGGTGACTGATCTCCATTCGGAGGACCGAAAAAGCCGGGAACTCTTCCCATTGTCGGACGAATTCCGGTGATTCCACAGGCATAGGCTGGATGACGAATAGAACCTCCCAGATCACTTCCATGCCCGATCGGCATCATTCCAGACGCGACAGCTGAAGAGGCCCCGCCACTTGATCCACCAGGAGTACGTGTTTTATCCCAAGGGTTCAGAGTTCTTCCATGCAAATCATTATTCGTAAACCATCTGAAACTAAAGGTTGGCGTATTGCTGCGGCCTACAATTACAGCTCCTGCCTTCCTTAGATTTGCCACTGGGGGACTATCTTTTTCTGCGATATTATCTTTAAAAGCCAAAACACCATTTGTTGTTGCATGTCCAGCTTGATCAACGTTCACTTTTGTAGATACAGGCACACCATGTAAAAGTCCTAGCAGCTCTCCCTTTTTTACAGCAAGATCTGCCTGATCAGCTACAGCAAGTGCCTCTTCTGCATGTACTTCAACAAGGGCATTAAGCACCGGATTTACTTCTTCAATCCTGTTCAAAGAACTCTCAACAGCCTCACGAGAAGAAATGAGTCTTGTTCGAATTCCATGAGCCAATTCTGTTGCACTCCAGCGCCATAATTTTTTATCCTTTCCCTTATTATTTAACATTCGAGATGTTCGAGTTTGTAATGGAGATCGTTCCATACCTCATCGCCACCTATAAAATAATTATAAATATTATAAATTAACTATAAGCTTGCAATAGCTGAATGTAAATCATTTGGGACAGAGGGTTCCTCGTTCCTAGGAAAAAAATGGTGGGTCAAGGGACCTGTCCCCGTGATCCACCCGCATCCCATTATTTGATTCGATCGATTATTTTTCCATAATTTAGAGTGAATCCTCCGCGGATGTATTTGCCACCGAGGACTTCGACTGGCCCAAGTCGAGAGAGTGGGTCTTGTTCTGAGTATTCCCAGTCAAGTGTTGCGTCGCCAAACCATTCGACCGTGTTGATAGCTTGATAGAATTCGTTTTGTATCACTAGGTTTAGGTCAGGGGCAGAGGATTCTACACCTGGCATTCTTTTTACTTGTAGTCTTGGGAATAGGAGAGGGGTATTTACCTCTTTTTCCTTTTTCTCTAATGTAACACGAATAACCTTTTTTCCTCTTCTAGTCACTGTTCCGTTGATTTTTGTTTCCACTTTTTCAAAAGAGATTTCGCCTATTTTTTTCGGGTAGCCCCAAATTTCTCTTCCGGCACAAAGGGCATCATCTGAATCCACATATTCATAGGCCATGCACGCTCCTTTTTGCCCTTTATAGGAGCAGGGGATGATGAGACCGCCCTCCGAATATGGATTGAGACCTTCTATTTTATGATTGGTGAGAACGAATACCTCAAAGATGTCGCTCTCCAGTTTAAATTCCTTCGGTAAAAAGGATTGCATGATCTCTGGCTTTCCTTTTGCATAGATGCTGATTTTTTCATAGTCGGTATAGGTATAGGGCAAACCGGGAAAGAGAGGAGCATACTCTGGTAAAATTGCATAATTTGGTTTCATTGATTCTTCCTTTCCTTTCACGTGTTATCCTGAAATATTTTGGTTCGGTGAAATGGTTTTATCTGGTACCATTTTACTTACGATGAAAATAGCCAGGGTAGCACAGATCATGCCTGGTACCACTTCCATCATGTAGGAGCTAAGCCCGACTGCATACCAAATCGAAGCAGAGACTGTTCCGACGAGCATCCCAGCAATGGCACCCCATCGACTTACTACCCTAGGAGCTGCGAGTAACATCACGAGTAGTGGTCCAAATGCAGATGCCATTCCAGACCAAGCATACACAACGAGCTTGAAAACAGTATCAATATTCGCTAATGCTAAACCAGTAACGATTACACCTAAAATGACCATCGTTATTCGTGTGAACTTCACCAATTGTGCCTCACTGTACTTCTTTTTACTAAATGATTTTAGAAGGTCACTAGAAAGTGTTTGTACAGATAGTAGTAACTGTGATGAGAAGGTTGATTGAATGGCGGCGAAAATGGCCCCAACAACTATCCCTGTCATAACCGAAGGCATTATCTCCATGACAACACTTGGAAATGCGTATTCTGGGTCAGCTAAGTTGGGTAATATCAGTCTTGCACAAAGACCTAGTATACTAGAACCAGTCATGACAATGATTCCCCATGCAACCGCAATATAAAGCCCCTTTTTGATAGTTTCATTGTCTTTTGCTGAGAAGAAACGTTGTAGGATATGTGGCTGCCCAATTTCTCCAATTCCATAGAAAAGCAAACCGGCAATCAATCCAAATGCAGCTGATCCAGTAGCCCCCGCGGCCGTATGACCTAAAATTGGATCCACTGCTAGAAGCTGTGACCATAACTCGCCCCAACCACCTAAATGGAAGATTAAGTATATTGGGAAAAAGAAAAGTACAGCTAGCATAATAAAACCTTGAACCACATCTGTATACATGACTGATTTATAACCACCTGTGAAACAATAGGCAATGACAAAGATTGCACTTCCAATAAGGCCGATATTGTAATCTAAACCGACGAGAACATCAATAGTTTTTCCAGCTGCCGTTAACTGGGATGCCATATACGGAATGAAAAATAGGATAATTAAGAGTCCCGCAATAATTTTTACAAGATGTGTTTTATCATTTAATTTCTTATCGAAAAAGTCGGCAAGGCTAAGGGCCCCAAGTTTTTCACCTTGACTGCGTAGTCGAGGCCCCAGGTAAAACCAGTTAAAAAGAACCCCAGCAGCAAATCCTGGTAGCATCCACATACTGACTGCACCAAAGGAGTATGCAAAACCCACTGCACCAATGAAAATCCAACCACTTGAATCTGTCGCCCCCGCACTAATCGCGGTGGCAACCGGACCGAAACCTCGTTTTCCAAGAAAATAGCTTTCTTCATCATTGCCATTCCCTCTTCCGGCATACACCCCAACAAAGAATACCAAGGCCAAATATATAATTAAGGTAATCGCAATTACTATCATTCCACATCACCTTCTTTCCTAAAAAACTTCACAAGCACAAAAGCCACAACAATATTCAATAGCGGTACACCAATATAAAGAAAATTAACAATAAACGGCACCTTCATCCAATCAACTCCTCCATTTTGGGTCATGGGGACAAGTTCCTCGTCCCACAACCTTGATAATGTTTTAAATCAGTTTATTTAGGATTTTTGCCCAGCCGTTTTCTTCAGTGGCATGGAAGTCACCAATTACGTATGTTCCTCCAAGTACCTCAACAGGTTGAAATTCATCAAGTGGATCATTTGGAAGTCCATTTAGTTCTACGGAAATCGGTGCTTCTAGCCTTGATTTGGTTACAAAGTCAGGTGAAGTATCACGACTGAGAACCATCTGTGTTAGGATTCCAGGTCCATCTGGACGAGGTAATGTGTAAAGTAATAAGTGTGGATAGATTTGAACAGCTGGAATAGGATGATCCAATTGTTCGCTCAGGTCCATTTTTAACTGAATCAAATCAACGCCATCCTTTGTTACAGTTGCTGTTATTTTTCCATCCTCTTCGACCAATGAAGCCTCTGCGAATTTTTTCGGATAGCCCCATAGCTCGCGACCTGCAATGCATGACCAGGTTGTGTTTTCATATTCGAACATATAATATCCACCGACTACATCCTTGTATTTTACAGGGATGATAATACCAACATCATAGAATGAACCATTGCTTGCATTTCCGAAGTCTGAAATGGATACAACGAATTGATCGCTAACATACTCAAATGGGGTTGGTTCTAAATACTTTTGAATCATTTCTGGTGTTGTCCGGCAATAGGCCGTTAACGTTTTCAAATTTGGGCAGCTGTAAGGAACAGTTGGATTGTCAAACACAGGTGCTTGCACTGGCATATTGTTCCCATGTGGGACTTTGTAAGGCCTTTCCATTTGATCATCTCCTTTTGTAATGTACATATTTATATTTGCAAGTTACGTGCCAACATGAGGAACTGAATTTTCTTGATTATGCTCTTGGGGTTTGGTATAAAATTACTCGTTTTTCGGTAGATTTCCGATTTTTCGGTAACCTTCTATTTTTTAAGTGGTTGTAAACTATTAATAATTGGTAATTTCTGTTTGGCATGATTTTTGCATTAGTAAAAATATGTATAAGTTATATTTTGTAGGAGGTAATTATTTTGAAAAAACCATATGAAGTACAAAACTTTTGGACGGTTCCTATTCAAGCACCACTTGTAAATGAATCATGTTTTCCACCATTTTCATGCATTAACAGTAAGGCACTTACAGCTTATTTTCGTGTGAACCCAGAGGTTATTAATAAATACTTAGAACCGACTCCTTTTGAATATGTAAGCGATGTGGTATATGCCTATGTCTCAGACTATACAACAGCAGATCCGAATGACGGATATAACCAAGGATTTTATGATACTGGCCTTGTCATCCCGGTGAAATACAAGGGCAGAGTAGGGGTACATGTACTATTTGAATATGAAAATCACGACTATGCCATTGCAGCTGGTCGTGAAATCTGGGGCTACCCAAAGAAATATGGAGAAGCAACTTTAAAAGAAGAAAACGGAAAATTAATCGGCATTGTATATAAAAATGGAACAGATCTTATCCGTTTAGAGATGGATCTATCTGCTAAGTTGAAGAAGCCCATCCAAAAACCAACCCTTTTCCCACATTTTCAAATAAAAGTCGACCCAAAACCAGATGGTCCTGGAATCGACTCTAAAAAGATTCTTTCCCGAGACGCTTCAGCCGACTTTGTTACAAAGAGCTATATCGAACGCTCTATCAAAGTAGAGCTAAAAGGAATCCCATACAACCGACTGGATGAATTCCAACCTGTTGAAATCCTCGGAGGCAGCTACACCATCGGGGATTACCACGCCTCCATGGAAAACGGCTGGGCCAAGATTGAAGAATTCATCAAGGGCTGATCTGATTATGGGACACGGGGACAGGTTCCGTGTCCCTGTAAATATATGGTGGGTCAAAGGACCTGTCCTTTTGTCCCAACTTTATTTAGGTGCTTACGAAGTCCGTATTTGTCGATTTTACTGTTAAGGGTTTGCTGGGGAATATCGAGATCTCTTGCTGCTCTTGATATATTTCCACCAGTTTGTTTTAACGCATCGGTAATGATATCAAGCTCAATTTCTGCTAAAGTGTCCCTTAGTTTTATCCGTTCCCCGTTTGCAAGAGATGTGAAAGATTTTTTGGGCGGCAGGGAATAAGGATTAATGTGATTAATATCGGTTGACCGAATGATTTTTGTGTTTGTAAAATTCATTGCACGGTCCATTACATTACGGAATTCGCGAACATTTCCAGGCCAATGGTAGGCCATAAGCTGATCAAGTGCATCCTCACTGATACCATGAACAACTTTTGGTATTTTTCTTTTCAGCTCTTCGATAAAATGCTGTGCTAATAGCGGAATATCTTCGCTTCTTTCTCTGAGCGGCGGGATCTCGAGATATAGCACGTTTAGACGATAAAATAAATCCACGCGCATTTTCCCATTTTTTAAAAGTTTTTCAGGTGGCATATTGCTTGAGGAAATGAGCCTAAAATCCACCTGGATTTCTCGGTCACCTCCAACCCTCCGAACTTTTCCTTCTTCGATTACCCGTAGAATCTTCGCCTGTAAGTTGAGGGGCATAGAATTAATTTCATCTAAAAACATTACTCCTCCATTCGCTATTTCAAACAAGCCAGGTTTGTTTTCGGCACCGGTATAACTTCCTTTTACCGTCCCAAAAAGGATGCTTTCAAGAAGTGCCTCTGGAATAGCAGCACAATTATATGCAACAAATGGAGAGGTGTGTGGATCTTTACTTAACGAAAAGATTGCTTGGGCGACTAATTCTTTACCAGTGCCTGTTTCACCATAGATGAAAAGGTGGGATGAACTTTGGGAACATACTATTATTTGTTCCTTCAATCTTTTCATCGCCATACTCTCACCAATTATCGAATCGATCGTATAATAAGAGGGTTTTTCTTGTTTGATAGACATATTCTCCTGTTTAAAAGAAAGTGACTGGTTCTCCTGAATTAATTTTTCCGATAGTTTACTAACCCCAGTGAGGTCATCACCGAATTCGAATGCACCAACTATTTTTTCGTTCTGATTAATAGGGTAAGTATTCGCGATAGAGACACGCCTATTTCCTTCGATATCATAATACTGCATCATTTTCCCCTCAATAGGTACACCTGTTGTGATAACTTGATATAAAGTGCTTGTCTCTTTGTCAAGGTTTGGAAAAATATCAAAGATGGACTTTCCTAATACATTTGATCCACCAAAAAACAATTCACGTGCAATATCATTTACATACACAATTTTGAAATTTATATCCGCAATATAAACTGGCTCCCCCATTTTACTTATAATCGTTTCAAACAAATCATTACCTAAAACAACACTACTCAACTCTAAACCTCCTCCAAGCAAAGTGTTGATTTATATCATTATATTCTAAATATTTTAAATATACCATAAGCAAAGTGACAGGTCGTCTGGGACAAAGGGACAGTGGACTATAACCCGAATAATGGACAATTCTAATAAAGAGACATTATTCGGGTTTTCTAATATTGATGAAATGAAAACCCGTTAATAATAAATTTAGCGATTATGGACGGAGGTTTTGTATGAATAAAAGGGTTCTTTCAGTAGAAGAAATTAAAC
>NZ_JBALOP010000049.1:28919-29545 GCF_036962685.1 Bacillus sp. JJ1566
ATTAAACAATTAATGGAGAATCCTATTGTAATCAATGTAACGACTAATGCAATTAATTATTCACCAGAGTTTAAGGTAAAAGCAGTTCTTTCTTACATTGGCGGAAATTCTCATTCTGAGATTTTTAGGGAGAATGTTATATCTCCTGATCTTATAGGACCAGATATACCCAGAAAGAGATTGTTTTAATGGAAGAAAATATATGAATAAAAAGGTGAACTAGGTTTACTATCTAATAAAAGAGTCTGGTGGTTGTGTAAGAACGGACACGAATGGAATGTTTCTATTACTAATAGAACGTACAATAAGCGATAATGTCCAGATTGTAAAATTTGATTTTTTTACGACTCGACATATTTTATAACAAGGAAACAAAGTAAATTATCATCATAATATCAACCAAAGCGACATTAACTCCTGTGTCGCTTTTTAACTCATTTGTAGTAAATATCAAAGTAGGAATATCTTTCTGATTTTTCTGAGTGAGAGGAGCGCGTGTATGTTTTTTTAGTACATAGAACACCGATAATGAGAACCTAATCATAAAACAATAACAAGGATTATTAGAAAAATTATAGAATAATACACTCTATAATGTGAAGTTTTTCACTTAAACTACCATGAAA
>NZ_JBALOP010000049.1:29601-30428 GCF_036962685.1 Bacillus sp. JJ1566
TTCATGGATGGCTAACGGGCAGGTTTGTTAAAGAAGGAATATAAACAGAATTGGTAGAATAAGTAAATTGGATATAAATCTTAACGTCTAAATATTAATAAGGGGAGAAAGTCTATGGGAACTAACGAAGTAAAAAGTTTAAACTAAAATAAGCACGGGGGGTTAAAAAATATGAAACAATTGGGGACGCTATACTTTTTCTGTGGAAAAATGGGAGCTGGAAAATCAACTAAATCAAAACAATTGGCGATAGATAAACATGCGGTACTGTTGTCTGAGGATGAATGGCTTTCATCTCTTTATCCCAATCAGATTGCATCATTTGAGGACTATCTAAAATTCTCAGCGCAGCTCAAGCCGTTGGTGAAAAAGCATGTCCAAAACATATTAAGTGTCGGTACAGATGTAGTGATGGATTTTCCAGCTAACACTCAAAAACTGCGAAAGTGGTTTTTGGATATGGCGTCAGAGGTCAATGCAAACCATCAACTAATTTTCCTTAATCTAGAGAACGACCAATGCTTACGTCAAATTGCACAAAGGCGTAACGAACAACCCGAAAGAGCAGCTTTTGACACTGAAGCGGTGTTTATTCATGTTACTAAATTTTTTGAAGTACCAGAGGCATCCGAGGGTTTAAATATTTTAGAGTTTAGCGGAAAAGAATAACAAGGAGTTCAATGATTCGTGTGTACAGAGTACCTTTTGTTCTGGGAGGTGCTATATGATTTAAAATGAAATGTGAGTAAGAAAAGTTTCAATGTATCTATGTTAATATCGAAGTAACTTTGTGAAGTGGTACACTTAAACTACCATGAAAATAAACT
>NZ_JBALOP010000050.1:0-20529 GCF_036962685.1 Bacillus sp. JJ1566
TTCCTTACCTTTGTTATAATACAGTTAATTAATACTAAAAGTATTATATAACAGACTTTCCAGAAATGGAACATTTTTCTGTAAATTTTATATAACAATTTTAAAAATAGTCACTCTGTACTATAACAACTTGAAATTAAAGAAAACCTTGCTAACAGAAATTATTCCGTAAACAAGGCTCCCAGTGTTTATTTTTCACTTTTTTTAAATTCATTCATATACGTAATTCTTTCAAGCATTGTTGGATGACCATATCTAAATATCTTTACTAAGAATGGTGGGTTTACTTGGCTTAGACCTGCTCTTGATAATTCTTGGAATGACGATACTGCCGCCTTGTTATCCTCAGTCATCTCAAGTGCATATAAATCTGCTGACTTCTCCTGATGTCTTGAAACAGCGTTTGAAACAGGATCAGACACGAAACTTAATAAAGAGATTAACAACAAAAATACTGGAAGAACTGCAATATCTTTGACACTAGAAATTTTGAACATATGGCCCCATTTTCGAATCATAAAGGCCATAAGTTTACTAATAATAAATAATCCCACTAAAGTTAACAGCAAATACCCTGCAATTCCAATATAAATATGCTTCATCACGTAATGCCCCATCTCATGGGCCATAATGAATAAAATTTCATTTTCATTTAGACGTTGAAGGGTCGTATCCCAAAGCACAATCCGGGAATTGGAACCAATTCCTGTTACATAAGCATTTAATGAATTTGTCTTCTCAGACATATTCACTTCAAATACATGGTCAGCCGGGATATCTGCACGATCAGCCAGATCAAGAATTTTCGTTTCCAGCTCTTTATTTGTTAATGGGAAAAAATCGTTATAGAGTGGATCGATTATAACTGGCTGTACGAACATGAGAAACATGGAAAATGGAATGGACAGAAGCCATGCATGAAACCACCATCTTTTTTCATTTCTTCGAATCAACCAGAACAAGACCCCGACGATAATAATCATTAACGCATAATTCACCCAAAAATCAATTAACAGATCCTTCATCCAGCTCTGAGTCGATTGAACGGTTATATTGTACGTTTTTGAAAAATTGTAGCTTATCCAAGAAAGCGGAAATGATAATACTTCAACCAGCAAGGAAAGCCAAAACAGATAAATCGCCGTTTGTAAAATCGAAAATTTCGCTGATATTTTTGACCAATCCCGAAACTTTGCCGATATACCGATTACAAGGACCAGTATATAAATCAGCCATTCAAATGGTATTGACAGGAAAAACAAAAGGTTCCTAATTTGTGAATACTCTTCACTTAATAAAAGTTCGCGTTCATTCATAAATGTCTGTGGATCCGCCGGACTTCCTTTTAACTGGGCAGGGATGTCCGTATTTGCTCCAAAAAATAAATACCATGCTATAAATAATCCAAAAACAAGATAAATTCCAAGTGACCAACCGATTACCTTTTTCACTAGCTGTCCCCCTTTATGTACAACCTCTCTTACTAGTATTTTAGTGTAAAGTGATGCAAGTTAGAACAATACTTTTCATATAGTCTATTTTAGACAAGTTAAGCCTTGAAAAAACTCATTGATTTCTTTAAAGGAATTAGGTATCATGTATGAAATATATTTGAAATTCTATGATGAAGAGAGTAGTCATGATGTAATCCAATAGCGAGTTGGGGATGGTGAAAGCCCAATGGTGAAATCGTGATGAACCGCACTTCTGAGAAGCTCACCTGAAAATAACGTAGGGTGTGCCGGGGGAACCCGTTACTTATTAAGATTGGTTCATCATGAACAAGTGGAGTGGTACCGCGGGTAAATCTCGTCTCTTTTTTTAGAGACGGGATTTTTTTTATTTAGATAGGAGGTTTTGAAAATGAATGTCAAACAGGTGTATGCGGATGAAATATCGAAACAGCTTCAGAATGTTTTAACAATCGATGAAGTTTTAAAGCTGATTGAAAAACCAAAATTCCAGGAACAAGGTGATCTCGCTTTCCCATGCTTTACACTCGCGAAGCAATATAGAAAAGCCCCAGCGGTGATCGCACAGGAAATCGCAGCTTCGATACAGGGACCACTTTTTGAAAAGGTTATTGCAGAAGGCCCATATGTAAACTGTTTTCTAAACAAACAAGAAGTGAGCAAACAAATCCTTCAAACCATTCTTACTGAAGGCACTAATTACGGAAATCACAGCTTTGGTATCGATGAAGCCATCACCATTGATTTTTCTTCACCCAATATCGCAAAGCCGTTTTCAATGGGACATTTACGCTCAACCGTTATAGGTAATTCCATTGCTAATATTGTGGAGAAATGCGGCTATCAGCCAATCCGGATTAACCATCTTGGTGACTGGGGCACTCAATTTGGAAAACTCATAGTGGCATATAAGCTTTGGGGAAATGAGAAGGCGGTTAAGGCAAACCCAATTACCGAACTACTCCAGCTTTATGTACGCTTTCACTCGGAAGCTGAGACAAAGCCTAAGCTTGAAGATGAAGCAAGATTGTGGTTCAAAAAACTCGAGGATGGGGACGAAGAAGCATTATCTCTTTGGCGCTGGTTTAGAGAGGAATCGTTAACGGAATTCTCACGGATTTATTCCTTACTTGATGTTGATTTCGACTCAATAAATGGTGAAGCATTTTACAATGACAAAATGGATAAAACGATCGACATGCTGAATGATCAAAATCTGTTATCTACATCAGAGGGTGCTGATGTAGTTGATTTATCTGAAGAAAACCTCCCTCCTTGCTTGATTAAGAAATCCGACGGAGCCACTCTTTATGCAACACGTGATGTGACAGCAGCCATTTACCGTCAAGTAAACTACCATTTTAAGAAGGCAATCTATGTAGTTGGTCATGAACAAAGCCTTCATTTTAAACAAATCTTCCTTGTCCTTGAAAAAATGGGGTTTGAGTGGGCTAAAGATATGGTCCATGTTCCATTCGGTTTCATCTTAAAAGATGGAAAGAAAATGTCGACTCGGAAAGGTAAAATTGTTCTTTTAGAAGAGGTGATCGAAGAAGCAATCGGGCATGCAAAGCAAAATATTGAAAGCAAAAATCCAAGCCTAGAAAACAAAGAAGAAATTGCGAAAATGGTCGGTGTTGGAGCAATCATATTTCATGATTTAAAAAATGAAAGACTCAACAATATCGAATTCTCACTGGAGGAAATGCTAAAATTTGAAGGGACTACTGGTCCATATGTTCAATATACTCATGCGAGAGCTTGCTCTATTTTACGAAAAGCAGCAGATTCGGATACACCAACAATAGGACTTTCCGATACTGATAGCTGGTCAGTTGTGAAGCTTCTCATGGAATTCCCAGCCATCATTCAAAGAAGTATGCAGCTGTATGAGCCATCTGTTATTGCAAAATATTTAATTGAGCTCGCACAAGAATTCAACAAATACTATAGTCATGTAAAGGTTCTCGATGAAGACAAGGAAATGAACGACCGAATCGCTTTGGTCCGTTCAGTTACCTTTGTTCTAAAAGAAGGACTCCGATTGCTTGGTATAAAAGCTCCAGAGGAAATGTAGAAAGCCTAGGATTCAGTCCTAGGCTTTTACTCAGGCAGATACTGATATTTTTTAAGATCAATTGAACGGTTAACAACCTCTATCCCTTCATCCTCAAGGAAGATAACCTGGGCAGCATTTGTCTCATCATCACGGATTGCGATTTGCCCCTTAGAGTTAATCACCCTAAACCAAGGGAGGTCGTACTTTTTACTCATTGAATGAAGAACTCGTACAACCTGTCTTGCACCTCGAGGGCTTCCTGCAAGTTTTGCAATCTGCCCATAAGTCATCACCTTTCCTGGTGGTATTTGCTTTATAATTTGAATAACATTTTCGGTAAATGGTTTCATATTGATTGTTCCTTACATGAATAGCAAATGCTAAGTGCAGCATAGAGCTTTATTTTTATTATTATTGTCTTAAATTTGGAAGACTTTTTCAACTATCTTGGCTGAAACTTTTTGGAATTTGGGTCTATCGGTTTTATTTCGGTTCTATCCGTTTTATTTTCATTCTATCGATTTTAGCGAAATCAACACATAGAAAAAGCGCCTCTTCCGAAAGACGCCCCACTAAATCTATTTTCCTTTAAAATTCGGTTTCCGTTTTTCATTAAATGCATCCAGTGCCTCGACTCTGTCCTCGGTTGGAATGATCACTTCATATGCTTTACGTTCAATTTTAAAGCCTGTATGTAAGTCTGTGTTCAACCCTTGCTTAATCGCAAATTTTGCTTGTTGTAAGGCCAGTGGTCCATTTTTCAGCATATCATTTGCTAGCTTCATAGAAGCTTCCATTAATTCTTCATGAGCTACAACATTTGAAACAATTCCATATTCCTTCGCTTCGGCTGCACTTATCCGTTTTGCAGTTAAAATAAGTTCCATTGCCTTTGTTTCACCAATTAGACGTGGAAGTCGTTGGGTTCCCCCCGCTCCTGGAATAATCGCTAGGCTTGTTTCCGTTAGTCCCATAGATGTCTCCTTGACTGAAATTCGGAAATCACAGGCCAGTGCAAGCTCCATACCACCGCCAAAAGCATAGCCATTTATCGCGGCAATCGTTGGCTGTGGAAGATCTCCAATATTTGCAAAAACTTCACCTATTTTATAAACATTTCTTCTAACCTGTTCTTCATTTAATGTTTTTCGTTCCTTTAAATCAGCACCTACACTAAATGCTTTTTCACCTGAGCCAGTAATGATAACGACCCGAACTTCCGCATTAGTACGGATGTGTTCGATGACCTCATCAAGCTCTTTGAGCATCTCATAATTAAAACAGTTTAGTGCCTCTGGGCGATTTAGTGAAACAGTTGCTATATGGTTTTCAACTCGGTATAAAACTGTAGTCATGGATCCACCTCTTCAAAAATTTTAATATCGCTTACATCCTATTTCGCTTTTTTTCGAAAAATTCCTTTAACAAATTTGTTATAAAATTAAGGCTATGTTAAAGTTTTTGGTTGATTTTGAATAATAAATGGCATTTTGCTAATTCTTGCACCGATTTTCACACATCACTTTTGTTAATACATATTTTACAACCACTTCATAAGGGAAGTATTACTTTTCAAGAATACTTCATATGTTTAAATAGAAATGAAAGATGTCTTGAGAGGAGCTATACTTGGTATGCAATGGATAAAATTTATGATTAAGCAATACCTAAAAGAGCCTTTGTGGTTTAAAATACTCATTTCAGCATCGTTACTTATATCAATTATTTTTAGTAGTTCATTTTTTTCTCATAATGCTTATTTTCAAAGCTACTCCAAATTAGCTGCAGCAATCTTTTTTTGTGCATTTGCTATTAAATTTAGGCGAAATCTTGTAACTTCTGTCATCTTATTTACTTCAGCAGGAATATGTATTTTTCTAGCCATACTGGCAATATATTAGTGATTAACGTGACGTTCAATAAGCCATTGCATAATAAATGCTCAGAGCTTTTTATGCCCTGAGCATTTATTATGCTAATTATTGTAAATATTGGTTAACTCGAAAGCTAATCTATTATTTATCTGCAAATTGCAATTTTGTAATTCAAAACTACTTTGTCACTAAATCCCTTAAAGCGCGACGCAAGATTTTTCCGGTTGTATTTTTAGGAAGTTCTTCAATGAATTCTATTTTACTAGGAAGCTTGTATTTAGCTAAATGCTCACGACAAAAAGCAATTAGATCTTCTTCTGTTAAACCTACGTCTTTCTTTACCACATAACAGTGAACCGCCTCACCTTGATTTGGATCTGGGACACCGACAACAGCAGCTTCGACAACTTCAGGATGAGTGTATAAGACTTCTTCTACCTCTCTTGGATACACATTGTAACCACCAACAATAACCATATCCTTCTTGCGGTCAACGATATAAAAATAGCCTTCTTCGTCCATCTTTGCCAAATCGCCGGTATAAAGCCAACCATTGCGTATTGTTGCATCGCTTTCTTCAGGCATTTTATAATAGCCCTTCATCACGTTTGGACCACGGACAATCAGTTCCCCAACTTGTCCAACCGGAACTTCATCACCATTTTCGTCAACAACATTGTTTTCAACGTTCACAATGTTCGTTCCAATTGAACCCGGCTTACGTGGACGATCTAACGGATTAAAGCATGTTACCGGTGATGCTTCAGAAAGACCGTACCCTTCAGATACAAGTACATCAAACTTCTGTTCAAATCCTTGTAACAGGGCTACAGGCATTGCTGCACCACCTGAAATGCATAAGCGTAATGAGTTTAGGTCTTCAGGATTTCCGTCCGGATACTGAAGAAGGAAATTGTACATGGTTGGTACTCCAGCAAACACGGTTGCTTCATGATCCTTTGCAATTTTGAATATTTCCTTTGGGCTGAACTTAGGCACAATCAGCAATGTTCCACCACTCATTAACGGAGCATTTAAAGCTACCGTTAAACAGAAAACATGAAACATCGGTAACGTAGTGATCACTCGATCCTGTTCGGATATTTTCAAGTAATCCGCAACATCCCTTGCATTGCTGTACAGGTTCATGTGGGTCAACATTGCGCCTTTTGGTTTTCCAGTTGTACCAGAAGTATACAAAATTACTGCAATATCCTCATCTTCAAGTGTCGGCCCAACAAAAGAGAGCTCACCGGAACCAACCAATTTTGCAAACGATTTCATTTTAGGGTAGATAGAAAGTTTCGAGACATCTACTCCACCATTTGCTCCCTCTGGGGTTTCGCATACAATAAGATGCTCAACTTTTGGAAGGTGTTCATTCATCTTTTCAAAAAGTGGAACAAGCAAATCTAACGTAATGACAGCCTTCACATCTCCGTTATTCACAATATATCCAATTTCATCCGGGGTATAAATTGGATTAATCGGAATAACCGTTGCCCCTACCCGGAGTGCACCATAAAATCCAATCACAAAATGTGGGGTATTCCCCAGTACTAGAGCAATGTGATCACCCTTTTGGATTCCGAGCTTTTCTAAACCGCTTGCAAACTTTGTAACTGCACCATCTAATTCAGCATATGTACTAACATTCTCTTGAAAAATATATGCTGGTTTGTCGAAGTACCTCTTTGCTGTTTCCCTTAGTCGTGTTGATAGATTCAAATTACTCCCTCCCATAGCCACTCAATGAATGAATACTCATTCATTAAATGGTAAAAAATAATATTCTAAATATATTATATTGAAAGAAAGTTTTTCTATCAAGACGGAAATAGACATTTTCATAAAAAAGACGGGCAAGAGTTTATATCTTCATGCCCGCCAGCAACTTTAGTGTTAATAAATTAAATTAATAAAATCTTCTTTCGTAATTTTACCAAAATAATGCTGAATATCAATACCTTCTAAAGCTTTCTCTAACTCAGCTTTTTCATACTTTGTTCCATTTAATCGTGTTTCGATTTCCTCTACATCTCCGACACCAAAGAAATCACCGTAAATCTTACAGTTTTCAATCGTTCCCTTTTGAACTTCAAGGCGTACATCAATAGAACCGACCGGAAAACGATGTGTATGCTGGTAATTGAATTTCGGGGATTTTCCATAGTTCCAATCCCAATTTTGATAGCGCTCCTTTGAAATTTCGTGGATTTTTTCCCAATCTTTTTCCGTTAATTTATATTCAGGAACTTGGCCTTCAGTGTTAAAAATGTAGCGTAGCAGCATTTCCCTAAATTCTTCAATTGTGATTTTTTCAGTTAGGAATTCACTGATGTTCGCTACCCTGCTTCTTACGGACTTGATTCCTTTTGATTCAATTTTATCCTTCTTTACTTTAAGTGCTGAAACGACGTGATCAATTTCCGAATCGAACATAAGAGTACCGTGGCTGAACATCCTACCTCTTGTTGAAAATTGAGCATTTCCTGAAATTTTCCTACCTTCAACCTCGATATCATTTCGCCCACTTAGCTGTGCATTCACACCAAGCTTTTTCAATGCTTCGATTACAGGTTCAGTAAATTTTTTATAGTTGTGGAAGCTCTCCCCATCGTCCTTTGTAATAAAACTAAAATTCAAATTTCCTAAATCATGATAAACAGCTCCACCACCTGATAAGCGACGCACAACTTTAATCCCATTATCTTCTACATATTGAGTATTAATTTCTTCAATTGTGTTTTGGTTTTTCCCGATGATAATGGACGGTCCATTAATATAAAACAATAAATACGTTTCATTGATGTCCAGATTTTTTAGTGCGTACTCTTCAATAGCTAGGTTTATTTGAGGATCATTAATTCCTTTATTATCGATAAATAACATTGTATATTCACTCCCAAGTTAGTCCTGATTTTGCTAATTTAATAAGGCCATTAAATTGTTCTGAAGCTTGTTTAACAAGGTCTTCATGATTTCCGTAATGAGGTAGATGTGTAATCCACAGTTCTTTCACTTCAGATGTAGCTGCAATCGTTCCAACCTCTGTGCTATTCATATGCCCCATGTTGGAACCATCCTGGTTTGCATATAGGTTACATTCGCAAATAAACAGGTCTGCATCTTTTGTGAATGGAATAAACTCTTCTATGTAGCTAGAATCTGCTGAAAACACAACAGTTTGTCCACCAGCTGTAATTCTCATCGCATAACATACAACCGGATGCTTTGTTTTCATAAATGAAATTGAAAACGGACCAATTTCAATCGTTTCATTCGGATTGTAAGCAATCGCCTTTGTTTGGCCTTTATGCTCCAATCTTGAAAAACCTTCTTGGTCAGCTGTATGTCCATAAATTGGTAGTTCCTTTTGTTGATTATGTATCGCACTTGTCACTAGTCTTGCATACTGCATTGGACCAATATCTGCTACATGGTCATGATGATAATGAGATAAAATAATCGCATCTAGCTCATCAATTGTTATATAGTTTTGAAGCTGTGCTAGTACACCACTTCCGCAATCGACAAGGAGTCGAAATTCTTCATGTTCAAATAAATAACCTGTTGTGGCTTCATTTGCCGCTGGAAAGCCACCCCAGAATCCAACTACTGTTACTTTCACAGGATCACATCCTTCTCCAGAAATCACAACTCTTACATGGTTTACCCTTCTCCTTATAACTATAATCGATACGAAAAAAAATTTCACTTTTTTATGGTTTTGTTACAAAACAGTTATTGACATATTTTTATCTGTTATAGTACACTATAAACAATAAAGAAACGGAGGGGTTAAAATGTTAGTAAAAAGTACAGAATTTTTCAAAAACCTACCAGCTAAAAAATGTGTTGAGTGTGGCCATGATATCGAGGAGCAGCATGAGTGCTACGGGAACAAATGTGACCACTGTAATGATATCAAATAGAAAAGGAAGGCCGAGGCCTTCCTTTTTATTTATACTAAAACAGGTCTATTCACATTTAAATATTCGAGAACCTTTTTAACGGCTTCTTCGCCTTGGTCAATACAATCTGGTATTCCGAGACCCTCATATGAGCTGCCAGCTAAAAAGACGCCTGGTAAATGTTCTGCAACATTTTTCTTCACATTTTCAACTCGGTCCTTGTGACCAACCGTGTACTGTGGCATCGCATCTTTCCATCTTG
Organism: Bacillus sp. JJ1566; assembly: GCF_036962685.1. Classification (NCBI taxonomy): domain Bacteria; kingdom Bacillati; phylum Bacillota; class Bacilli; order Caryophanales; family Bacillaceae; genus Bacillus; species Bacillus sp. JJ1566. The sequence continues at coordinate 9,582 of NZ_JBALOP010000050.1, forward strand.
TTACAATTGAAAATTCAGGTTGGTCTGTAATGTTCATGGTTTTGTTCAAATCATCGAGTACCACTTTGATAATTTCCTCATCTGATTGATCAACGATGGCCTCGTCTCCTGCTTTTCCAACATAACAACGAAGAAGTACTTTTCCTTCTGGTGTAGTATGCGGCCACTTTTTATGGGTCCAAGTAACAGCAGTAATGATATAATCATTATTTCGCGATACAACAAAGCCAGTTCCATCAATATCCTTTTTAATCGCTTCTTCAGGGAAAGCCATTGCCACAGTCGCAACTGATGTTGATGGCATTTCCTTAAAGGTATCGAAAAATGAATATTGATTAAAAATGGATTGCGTCACATGATGTGGAGTCGCAACAACTACACTATCAGCCGTAACTTCTTCCCCGTTATTTAGCTTTAAGAGATAGTGATGATTATCTTTTTCAATACCATCAACCTTAATTCCTTTAAATACTGTACCAGGTTCTAGCTTTGCTTCGATTGCATCAATAAATGATTGCAATCCAGTGTTAACTGTTAAAAATTGTCCTTTTGGTGCAGATTTTGTTGCCCCATTTGACTTTGGTTTTGGTGGTGTTGTTTGTTTCATCCCTAAAATTAGGCTCCGGTATTTTTGTTCAACTTGGTAAAACTGTGGGAAAGTCGACATTAAGCTTAATCGGTCAATATCCCCTGCATAAATCCCTGAAAGTAGTGGTTCTATAAGATTTTCAACAACCTCATCACCTAGTCTTCTTCTAAAAAATTGACCAAGTGACTGATCACCCTCACCGGGTGTACGAGGCAACACAAAATCCATTGCAGCCCTCAGTTTACCAAACGGAGTAAACAACCCTGTAGTGATAAAAGGTCCAATTTGGGTAGGAATCCCCATAATTGATCCGCCAGGCATTGGGTGGAGCTTTCCACCCGCAAGTACATATGATTTTCCAGCAGTATTGTTGACCAATTTATCCCCTAGACCAACCTCATTAACAAGTCGTGAGGCACTTTTTTTCCTTGCTAAAAAGGAATCTGGACCTCTTTCAATAACAAAACCATCGCGTTCAACCGTTTGGACTTTTCCACCTAATCGATGGCTTGCTTCCAACAGCACACATTTAATATCTAAGCCCTTCTCCCTGGCCTCTTTCTGGAGATAATAAGCTACTGTTAAACCAGTAATCCCACCACCTATTACGACTACCTTTTGATTACTCACTTAACATCGCCTCTTTCAATCGGATGTTCAAAAAGTGCGGTGAATATGACGCATCGAATTTCTGCGTTGGCTGGCTTCTCCTGTCCTCACGTATTAACTGCATACGCTCCGGTCCTCAAAGCTGCGCCGCCTTGAAATTCTCGGTCCTCTTCATCCTCCTTTTGAACTTTATATAAACGTCTCTCTATATTATTTGTGTAGTTCTTTTAACACAACGGTTGCCAAACAATCGATAAATTCGGGTTTAGCATTTGGCATTTCCGGACGGTAATAGCTGACACCTAGTTCATCTGTTACAACTTTACATTCGTAGTCATTGTCATATAGAACCTCTAGGTGATCTGCAACGAAACCGACGGGAATGTAAACAAATGCCTTATAGCCTTTTTCATTATAGAGGTCTCTTGTTAAATCTTGAACATCAGGACCTAACCATGGTTCAGGTGTGTTTCCTGCACTTTGCCACCCAATTTCAACATTTTTTACACCTGCAGCTTCTGCAATCAAATCAGCCGTTTCTTGTAATTGGTTTGGATATGGGTCTCCTGCTGCAATGATTTTTTCAGGTAGGCTATGAGCTGAAACAATTAATACTGCATTTTCACGTTCTTCCTCAGGCATAGAAGCATATACTTGCTTAACCTGATTTGCCCAGTATTCAATAAATTTAGGCTCTTTATACCAGCTTTCCACGGATGTAATCGTTGGTCCACCAAGTTTTTCCGCTTCTTCTTTAGCACGACCATTGTAGGCTTTTACACTAAAGGTTGAAAAATGAGGTGCCAGTACAAGACTCACTGCTTCCTCTATTCCATCTTCATTCATTTGCGCAACTGCATCCTCGATGAAAGGCTCAATATGCTTTAACCCTTGGTACATTTTAAACTCAATTTCATTTTGAATTTGATTTAAATGCTCCTCAAGTTTTTTCCCTTGGTCAGTTGTTATTTTTGCAAGTGGTGATATTCCACCAATCGCTTCATAACGACTGCGAAGGTCTTCGAGCATTTCTGGTGATGGCTTGCGACCATGACGAATATGGGTATAATACCGTTCAATATCCTCTTCTTTATATGGAGTACCGTATGCCATTACAAGTAATCCCATTTTCTTCTTTGTCATTTAAAACACCTCAAAAGCTAGATTAATTAGATAAATTTTGTTTTGAATATTCGTGAATGAATGTAGTTAGACGCTTTAGAGTTTCTGGTTTCACATCAGGGAATACACCATGCCCAAGGTTGAAAATATATCCTGGCTTCTGCATACCTTGGTCTAAGATTTCTTTTGCTCTTTCTTCGATTACTTCCCAAGGAGCTAATAAAAGGGCTGGATCAAGGTTTCCTTGAACTGCTTTAGTGACGCCTAGTTCTCTCGCATTCATAATTGGAAGACGCCAATCTAGTCCCACAACATCAAGTGGTAAGTCATTCCATTCTAATGCTAAATGGCTTGCTCCTACTCCGAACATGATTAGTGGCACGTTTTCCTCACGAAGTTCCGTGAAAATACGATGCATAACTGGTTTAATAAAATGGCGGTAGTCTGCAACATTTAATGCACCTACCCAAGAGTCAAAAATCTGAACAGCCTTTACACCTGCAGCTATTTGAGACTTCACATATGTAATCGTCATTTCAGCTAATTTATCCATTAATGCGAACCAAGCATCTGGCTCCGTGTACATAAAAGCCTTCGTTTTATTATAGTTTTTTGAAGGTCCGCCTTCAATCATATAACTTGCTAGAGTAAATGGTGCACCTGCAAACCCAATTAATGGTACTGATAACTGCTCTGTTGTTAAAAGCTTAATCGTTTCAAGTACGTAAGGAACATCCTCTTCTGGATGAATTTCTCCAAGCTTCTCAACGTCTTTTACGGAGCGAATAGGGTTGCTGATAACTGGACCAACACCCGCTTTGATTTCAACGTCCACTCCTAGTGCAGGAAGTGGTGACATAATATCCTTATATAGGATTGCAGCATCCACATCATATTGTTCAACTGGAAGTCTTGTGACATACGCACATAGTTCTGGTTGATGGGTAATTTCAAATAGACCGTATTTTTCTTTTATTTTACGATACTCAGGTTGAGATCGTCCCGCTTGACGCATATACCATACAGGTACATGCTCTGTCTTCTCACCTCTTGCCGCCCTCAATAATGTATCATTAAAACTTTTTTGCATATGTATTTACCTTCCTTTCAACATCTTCACACAATAGTTACTATACATAAGTTATTTCCATTAATTAAATAGTAGTTTCATTTATCCTCACTCTATCACTATAATTGTTTCTACTATCCTTGTATACAAAACCGGGGTAAATGTCAAAAATTTGACGAACATTTATAAAAGCGCAAGGCGCCCGCTCATTGGCGACAAGCATAAGACGAGCGCTGACAGAAGGTGCCTTTTACCTTCCTAAGCGATTGGCTTATGACCTCGAGCCGATGGCGCCTCGAGCTAGACACTACAAGGGTGGTGAAATAATTCACCACCCTACTATCATTATTATTTATTTGAGAATAAGGTTGGCTTAACAGATTTTGAGTTAGTACCTTCTTCCTTTGTTTGCGAATTATAGGGAACAATAAAATAGGAAGGCATCGAAAAAATATTTACATTTTCAATTTCAAAGCCACCACTTCCTCTTACAGAACCCACATATTTAACAGACCTCGAATTCTCTTCATAAATTCGATATTCAACCCGTTCATCCTCTGAAGGTGTCCAATTTAGTGAAACCGTAAATAGCCCTAGCGGCTTAAACGTTAAATTTGCTTTCACATCGGCGATTTCGATTAATCTTATTGGTGGCTCAAGCTCTTCCACATTCTTTGGTGCTGAAAAAGCTGTGGCTTTTTTCAATTCTGATTGATCGAGAATGTGCTTGAACAATTTTGTTGGAGATGAGCTCCCCCCTTTTAAATAATGGGTTGCATCTGTCGAGTCATAGCCCATCCATAAAGCTCCCACTACAGAAGGTGTAAATCCTACAAACCATGCATCCTTAATTCCGTTTTCCACGCCTGGTAAATTGGTTGTCCCCGTTTTACCTGCAAGTGCTCCTGAATAACTTCCTACTCTTGCCGTTCCATTATCAACAACACCTTCAAGCATTCTTGTCATGTACCATGCCGTTTGTTTTGAAAATGCCTCGCTCTCATGAGTGGATGCCTCTCCAATGACTTTTCCTTCCCGGTTTTCTATTTTACTAATAACATGTGGTTCGATGACTTTTCCTTCACGTGCAAAGGCTCGATATGCTTTTGCCATTGCAATTGGAGAAATTCCCTCTTTTAGTCCACCTAAAGCAATTGATAAGCCTTGATCTGGAATAGAAATGCCTGTTTTTGTTAAATATTCTTTAGCCGTATCAATTCCGAGCCTGTCAAGCGTCCATACAGCAGGTGCATTTGCAGATTCGATTAATGCATCATACATCGAAATTTTCCCTTTATAAGTTCCTGAAATATTACTTGGTTCATATTCACCATAGGATAGCTTTTTATCAACGAGCATCGAATAAGGGTCAAATTCATCTTCCTCTAATGCAGGTCCATACACTGCGAGTGGTTTAATTGTCGAGCCTGGCTGACGTTTAATCACAACTCGATTAATGCCTCGACTAACATAGTTCCTGCCTCCGATACTTGCTAGGACACCACCTGTATCATTATCAAGTAACACAAAGGCGCCCTCGACATTATTATCGACACCGGGAAAATTCTTTTGATCTTTAAAAAGCTCGTATGCTGTTTTTTGAATTTCTAAATGAAGTGGAACTGTGATTGTATAACCACCTCTAAGTAATTCTTCATTTGATAATTTGTAGCGTAACCTCGCCTCTTCAAACACCATATCGACATAAGTTAATAAAGCCGGGTCCCTTTCTATCTCATGAATATCTAAAGAAAGCGTTTTTCCTTGGACCCTTACAGCTTCCTCAGGCTGTAAAAATCCTCTTTTCTCCATCAAATTAATCACCAAATCCCGTCTCTGTTTACTTTTTTCAGGATTTAATATCGGTGAATATGTAGATGGTGCTTTTGGGATTGCAGCAAGTAGCGCGCCTTCTTCAACTGTTAAATCACTTACATTTTTATTAAAATAAAACTTTGATGCAGACTGAATACCATACGCACCATGTCCAAAATAAATTTGATTCAAATACATTTCAAGAAGTTCTTGCTTGCTATATTCCTCTTCTAAATTAATGGCAATGATTAACTCCTTTGTTTTTCGAAGAAACGTTTTTTCATTTGTAAGGAACACATTCTTAGCAAGCTGTTGTGTAATTGTACTACCACCTTCTACTTTTCCACCAGCAACAATATCTTTATAGATTGCTCTGCCAATCGCCTGAACGTCGATGCCATGATGCTTATAAAAACGAGTGTCCTCAACAGCAATAAATGCCTGTTGTACATATTCCGGAATATCCTTAATTGGTACAATGTCACGATTCTCATAATACAGTTTCGTAATAAAATTTCCGTCTTCATCGACTAGTTTTGTTGCAGAATTCATGACCAGCTTTTTGTCATCAATGACATAGTCACCTGCATATATGATAAGCAAATACCCACACAATCCAAGGACAAATGAACCAACAATAACAAAAAATGAGAGTAATAATTTCTTTTTCATATAGTGACCTCCTTGGAATATTTAAAGTGCAAGCGCCTTGACGTTGATCGTCTACTAAGTACTGCCACGTCCTGTGGCAAACGTAGACGTCAGCACTTCCTCGAACATGCTTTGCATTTTCTTCGTGCGATGTATATGCTGTCGAAGCCCTTCGTGTCCTGTGCAAGTCCGACAAGCATAAGATAAGCCGGCGAGAAGGATGCAGTTTATCCTTCTTGATGGACTGGCTAGACCAGAGAGGGGCTAGGCGCTGGAGCTAGATATAATAAATTAGCAATGTTATCAGATTCTTTTAATTGGTTATGTTATCTTTTAGTATAACTGTAAAAGTTTCCTACTATGTATTACGTATAAATATAGGAGGGGTTTCGATGAATTTTTACATTGCGTATGGAACTGTGGATTTTTTAGCTAAGCTTCATGAAAAGCATAAAAAAGAAAACATGGCGGCGTTTTATAATAACGAAACAGCTATTTTACTTCATGAAACGACTAAGAAATCCGTTTTTGCAGCACCGCGGAAATATGAAGTTCTCACTGGGTCTGGGAACTTGAATGGTGCAGGTTTTGCAGCATTCACCTATGTTCCTGTAACCGATGAAGGGAAGCCGGTCTTCGAATACAACGTCACACAAATGAATTCACTGTTTCTTAACACACCAGGATTTGTCGCCTTTCGCACACTTCGACCACTAAAAAACGATACCTTTGTAATCGTAAGTTTTTGGTTGAAAGAATCTTTTTACTTAGATTGGACCCGTTCTCCTGCATTTGAACAGATTGAACAAGTGATTAATAAAACAAAAGCAGGATTAACTCAAACCTTCTTTTCAGGGCCTGTCTATACAAAAACATACTATGCACTTAAGGATGATTAACAAATTAGAATTTTTTTCTAGACTCCTCACACGTTATCCCTATTCACATATTCTGTAATACAAACATAGGTAAACGTTTAGTTTCCCTTTGCTTTGAATTCGGAATGATTGAATGGGGGTTTTGCAATGTTAGTGGAATTAACCGCCCTGCATTGGATATATGTTTCGTTTATCCTCTTAATCATCGGCTTTATGGTGATGAGAAGAGACACCTCGCTTATATGTATCATCGGTATCTTTTTACTGGCCATTACAGCAACAGGATCGATAAGCGCTTCTATAAGCGGTGTCTTTAATAGTTTTATTTATGCAATTACTGAATTACTCTCAACAATCCTCGTCATATCAATAATCGTATCGATGAGTAAGGCATTAACAGTTACGGGTATCAATGATATCATGATTGCTCCTTTTGCAAAACTGATACGTTCCCCGGCACTTGCTTATTGGACAATTGGAATTGTAATGATGGTCATTTCGTGGTTTTTCTGGCCTTCGCCTGCTGTTGCCTTGATTGGTGCAGTGCTATTGCCAGTTGCAATGAGAGTTGGCCTTCCGGCATTAGGCGTCGCCATGGCTATGAACTTATTTGGTCATGGTATTGCATTATCAAGTGATTTTATCATTCAGGCTGCTCCAAAGCTTACAGCTGATGCTGCGGGTCTTGAAGTATTAGAGGTTGTAAAAGCAAGTATTCCATTAGTGTTTGTAATGGGGATTGTCACAACAGTCGCAGCCTACATTTTCCTTCGTCGGGACATGCGAAAGGGCACCCTTTCAATTAGTGGGGAATCCAATTATTCGAATCCCTTAACGAAAGACCTATCCGAACAAGAAGAACAACAACTAAGAACATTATTATCTCCATCTTCCAAACGCTTCTTCGCAATCTTAATCCCAATTTTATTTGTTTTAGATGTAGCCGCTATGTCGGTATTAAACCTTTCCGGTGGAGATGCAACAGCACTTATCGGAGGCACATCCATTTTTATTCTTCTTCTCATTTCACTCGCAGCCCATAAAAATGCTGGGTTAGAAAAGACAACAACCTATTTAATTGAAGGCTTCCAATTTGGCTTTAAAGTATTTGGTCCGGTCATCCCAATCGCTGCCTTTTTCTATCTGGGAGACTCTGGTTTTGTAAAAATAATTGGTGACTTCTTACCTGAACATTCGCAGGGTATTGTGAACGACCTTGGGGTTAGCCTTGCTTCTGTTGTACCATTGAATGCACCAATCGGAGCCATTACGTTAACAACTGTAGGTGCGATTACTGGCTTAGACGGATCAGGTTTTTCGGGAATTTCGTTAGCTGGATCTCTTGCTGCATTATTCTCATCTGCGATTGGAGCAGGTGCCGCTACATTAACAGCACTAGGGCAAATTGCTGGAATTTGGGTCGGTGGTGGAACTTTAGTCCCATGGGCGCTTATCCCGGCTGCTGCAATATGCGGCGTTGACCCATTTGAACTTGCAAGGAAGAACTTACTTCCTGTCACCATTGGGCTCGTAGTCACAACAATTGTCGCGATGTTTTTAATATGATTCGAAAATAGAAGCCTCTACCCAAATGAGGCTTCTTTTTTCATGACATAAAGTAAAATGTTTAATATTTATTCATTTCGACACATGAAATGTTATGAATTTTTGACATTTTTCGATATAATAATAGTTAGATTCTACAATTCTACCTATATTAATACCATCGGAGAGAATAACATGTTAAAGCTCTTTAACATTACCCTGCAAACAAAAATCATTACTTTAATCTTTACATTAATCGTTTTTGTCATTTCAGTCCTAACAGGGATGTTTATTTATTATGAAGCAAAAGACACGAATGAAGAAATGAAAAAGCTGGCTTTGCAGGCATCACGCACGCTTTCACTAATACCGATTATAAAAGATGTTTCTCATGAAGACATACAATCAGGTTCCATGCAAGCTATTACACAACAAATTGGTAACCAGGCTGGTGCTAATTATGTCCTCATTGAATATAAGGATGGACTGAATATTTCGTATCCTACTAATGAATATAACCATTCTGCCTTTGATTCAGAAAACAATAAGGCTATCGTTTTTGGTGGTTTTTACACAACTGAAACAGATAATGAGCTCGGCAACATATTATGGGGGAAGGCACCAATTATCGCTGACAATCACGGTCAACAAATCATCGGCGTTGTAAGTGTTGGCTTTTTAAAGAGCGAGATTCAACAAAGTATTACGCAGAAGTTACTAAAAACCCTAATTATAGCGATTATTGTTTTAATAGTTGGTGTATTCGGGGGGGTTCTATTAGCAAAAAGTATTCGAAATGACATAATGGGACTTGAGCCTCATGAAATCGCTTCCCTTTACAGAGAAAGAAATGCTATCTTAAAATCTGTTAAAGAAGGAATTATTGCAATTGATCATAATGGTCTCATTACATTACTTAATAAATCTGCAAAACTAATGCTTGGAATTTCAAATAACAGCATTAACAAGCCCATTGCAGAGCTTGTGCCAAATACAAGAATGCTAGGGGTATTGGATACTAATAGGGTTGATACCGATGATGAAATGATTATAAACAATCGTGTACTAATCGTGAATCGAATGCCAATCATTGAAAATGGCAAAACGGTAGGAGTCGTTTCGAGTTTCAGGGATAAAACTGAAATTAAAAAGATGGTTGATACATTAACAGAGATTAAAAATTACTCTGAGGATTTAAGGGCACAAACTCATGAATTTACAAATAAATTATATGTTTTATCCGGATTACTGCAGTTAGAACAATATGAACAAGCAATTGATATGATTCAAAAAGAAACAAATCAACTTAACTTTCAAAATGATATTTTGTTTAATCAAATAAAAGACCCCAAACTCCAAGCTATTTTACTTGGCAAAATTGGAAAAGCCTCAGAAAAAAAGGTCAGTTTGGAAATTGATGAGAATAGCTTTTTATCAACATTGCCGAACCATATTTCAATTACAGATTGCATCATCATTATTGGTAACCTAATTGACAACGCAATTGACGAGGTTATGCAAGATGAGGGGAAAGTTACATTTTTCGTTACTGATATCGGAAACGATATTGTTTTCGAGGTAAGTGACAATGGGAAAGGCATTCCAAACGAAAAAATCCCTCATCTCTTTGATAGAGGAGTATCTTCAAAAGCGGAAAAAAACAGGGGCTTCGGACTATGGAACGTAAAGACCGTTGTCGATAAGTTAAACGGTTCAATTGAAGTGTCAAAAGGAAAAAATAGCGGTGCGGTTTTTTCGGTGTTTCTACCAAAAAAAAATCAGACTGATAAGGAGGTAGACTGATGATAAATGTACTTATAGCCGAGGATGATTTTCGAGTTGCATCAATCCATGAACAGTTCCTTCAAAAAATGGACGGTGTCAATTTAATAGGAAAATCATCGAACGCAAAAGAAACTCTTGAAATGTTAAAAAAACATGAAAATATCGATCTTCTATTATTGGATGTTTATATGCCTGATAAAATGGGAACGGAATTATTACCAATCATAAGAAATCTTTACCCTATAGTAGACATCATTATGATTACTGCGGCAACGGAAAAGAAGCATTTAGAGGAATCGCTTCGAAGCGGTGTTTTTCATTACCTTATAAAACCGGTTACAGTTGAAAAGTTTACCGAAACCATAAAAAAGTATATTGAAAAGAAAGAATTACTTCAGAGCAGGAATGAAGTCGATCAGTCTTTTGCAGACCATTATTTTGGGGGCAAACTAATGCAGTCTGTTGAAAAGAAAATACATTATCCAAAAGGGATAGATCCCCTTTCCCTTGAAAAAGTAAGGGTAATTATTAACCAATTGGATTCAGGCATTACGGCTGAAGAAATGGGTGAGCGTATGGGTGCATCCCGAACAACTGCTAGACGTTACTTAGAATATCTAGCATCAACCAGTGAGGTAACGGCAGAACTTGAATATGGAATTGTGGGTAGACCAGAACGAAAATATTCAAAACTAAAATAATCGTAAAATAGGGAAAGCATCTTGAAGTGGATTCAAGATGCTTTTTTGTAAACAAAATGAACAAAAAGATTTTATCGGTTTTTATATTACTTATTTTGAAAACGGTTACAAAATTATGTCTAAATTTTAAAATAATGATAAGAATAAACTTAGCATTTTCATATCATTAAGGGGTGCATAAAAG
>NZ_JBALOP010000051.1:0-17795 GCF_036962685.1 Bacillus sp. JJ1566
TAAAAAGACTAATAAAAAACCTAAACGCAAACCAAGGTTTGCATTTAGGTTTTTACTTTCGGGACAGTTAACCCTCTGTCTTATTTCATTATTTTAAAGGTGTTTTTTCCGGCTTCTTTGGCTTCATATAGTGCAATGTCTGCCATTTTTAAGATGGAGGAGATTGAAATTTTTTCTTTAGGTACCATTCCAATCCCTATGCTTGCTGATACATTGAATGTTCTATCACCAATAGTCCAAGTTTCGAGAACTTCTTTCTGTATACTTTCAATGATATGACCTATTTCATCTTCTAGGGTGTTTGGTAAGACAATGACGAATTCATCTCCGCCTAAACGTGCGATAAAATCAATATTACGGAGATTTTTTCTGATTCTATTTCCAAATTCAATAATGACGGCATCCCCAACATCATGTCCCATTTGATCATTTATTGATTTAAAATGGTCAATATCCAACATTCCAACGACAAGACCATTTATTTTGTCATTATGGTAATCATCTATGGATTTTTTCAAAAAGTCTTTTAAATATCTTCGATTTGGCAAATTGGTCATTGAATCATGGAAGGCAAGATGCCTAAGTTCAGATTCATAGTTAATTTGTGATTGAATATCACTAGATACACAAACAGTATAAAGGAATTCATTGTTTTCATTAAAAACAGGAGTTGCCCTAAAATCAAACCAAATCCACCCTTTAGTAGAATGCTTTTTTCGTATATGAATTCTTCCAGTGATTTCATTATGAATGGCATGCAAAATTGTTTCTTCCAAAAGAGATAGATCATCCGGATGAATGTTGTAGGTAAAATGTTTACCTATAAATTCCTCTTGCGCAAATCCTAATAAATGTTTATGAGATGGCGAAGCATCTACGATGATACCGTATTTATCCAGGATGGTAATCAAATCCTGTGATTTTTCAGTAATAATCTTAAGTCGTTGTCTAATATCCATATAACTTCTTGTGATGTTTATTAATTTCGTTATATCCTTCAACATTGAGAAAATCCCGATGACTTGATTCTTTACAAAGATTGGCGTTAATTTGACGATGAGTTCTATTTGTTCTCCTGTTTTTTTGTTCATTACTAATGAAAATTCTAATGGTTCACCTTCTAAAGATCTCCTAAAGTTTTTTTGTAAGAGCTTGACATTTTTTCTATCGAATAAGGCAGTTAAGTCAGAAAATGCAATCTCATCCATGCTATAGCCAGTTAGAGCTTCAACCTTATCATTCCCTTCTATGATTTCACCTTGCGTATTAAATGTAATAATCGCATCAGAATTATTTTTGTAAAGCGAACTGTATTTCTGATTACTTTCATTTACCTTATTCCAATATTCGAGTAGTTCTAATTCTCCCCGCTTTTTCTCAGTTATATCATGAACGAGTGCAATGACGTGTGTACATTGATTAGTAGCTTTATCTAGCAATGGCGTTAATGTGGTTTCGAAATAAGATTTCTCTCCTAGTAAGGACATATATGAATCTTCATATCTAATACTTTCCATACTTAAAACGGCAAGCGTATATTGTTCATTTAAGAAATTTGCCATTTCTTTAGGATAAACAGTATTGATAGATTTTCCAATGACTTCTTCGGTTAATCCTGTTTTCTCTATCGCAGCACGATTCAAAAATTCATAATAAAACTCTGAACCCTCTTCTACTTTTACAATAAATAATGGTTCTTTAATTCCTTCTATTAATACTCTATTTAATAATTGATTTTGTAGGTTTTGCATTCTTCATCTCCATTATGTTGAATTATTGATCTATATAAATTTGAAACTAGATTCGCTTTTTTTGCATTTTTGATATAGAGACGATAGGATTTTCATCAATAAAATCTCCATCATTAAAACATGGATTTTGCTTCATTTGTAAGGTAATTTTATTTAACACTAACGCTAACTCATCGCGATCAGCCTCACTAATTTGAAACTCTACACCATATTCAAAAATGTCTTGTTCTTTCTCCTCGTACCGAACAATCGTTCCATTTAAGTTTATGTCCAACCCCATAAGGGTTGTCCTAAATTTGTACAAAATATCGTTATGTGGTTTTAGTCTTAAGTGGCTAAGAAAGCGTAATCCACCTAACCCCATATCTAAAACTAACACCTCAGTCGAACCGAGTGAAACAGCTTTTCCGTTAAATGATAATATTGTCATTTGAGTAATTAATGAAAACGGAAAGTTTACACGATAGTATTGACGGCGATTAAAAGGAACTTCAGTCTTACAGCTCTTAGGCTGTATAGTCTCCATTTCAAGCAGCCTCGTCATCTTATTAGCGGAAACAGCCTTGCTAAAAAAGTAGCCTTGGATAAAATCACACCCTAGTGCTCTTAAAATAGTATATTGCTCTTCGTTTTCTACCCCTTCAGCCACAACAGTCTTTTTAAGACCCCTTGTAAGCTCAGTAATCGATTTGACGATAATCTTATCATCTTCATTTTTATGAATATGTTGTATAAACGAGCGATCGATTTTAATTGTATCCACTGGAAGATTTCTCAAATAATGGATGGATGAATATCCCGTACCAAAGTCGTCTAGTGATAATGTAATGCCCATCGCTTTTATTTGCTCAATTTGGTCTTGAACAACACTTGTTTCTTGTAACAAGGTACCTTCTGTGAGCTCTATTTCTATATGTTTGGGATCGATATCGTACCGATGAATTGCGTTGTTTAACGTACTTATTAAAGTGCTTTTTAAAAAGTCCTTAGCTGACAAGTTAAACGAAATGGTCGTAAAATCAAGACCTTTCCCTTCCCATTCACCCACTTGTTTACATACGGTATCTATGACAAATTCTGAGATCTGACGATGAACATTACTTTCTTCTGCAATTGTGATAAATTCCATCGGTGAAACTTCTCCCCATAGTGGGTGCTTCCAACGAATAAGGGCCTCTGCACTTGTTGCCCGTTGCAGCTTAACATCCACTTTAGGTTGGTATTCGATGTACAATTCACCATTCTGAATCGCACTGTGTAAATCTGTTTCTAATTGGAAGTTTTTAAAGGATTCAATATTCATATTTACTGAATACAATTGATAGTTTGCGGCACCATGCTTTTTTGCACGTTTTAATGCGGTGTTTGCGTTTTTTATGAGTTCTACCTTGTTTTCCCCGTCATCAGGGTAGATACTTATTCCAATGCTAGCTGTGATTCGAATTGAATAATCCTGGACATGAAGAGGAGATTGAATAATATCAATGATCTCTTTAGCATGACTCATGTACTTCTCATTTTTCATTGACTTTTCCACAATAGCGTACCATTCATCCCCTTGAGAACGGAAAAGGAAAAACCCCTTGGTAAGGTATTTTTCAAGTTTAACCGATAATTGCTTAAAAGCTTCGTCAGCAATTTTAAACCCTAATGTATTATTAATACGACTGAACCCATCTAAATTGACACAAAACAAAGCAAATCTTTTTTTTGAGTTTTTGAAACTATTGATGACCTCTTTTATATGGTTACTTCCATATAAAAAATTTGGGAGATTGGTAAGTTCGTCATGTGTGGTGATAAAATTTATTTTCTGTTCAAGTCGGAAAGAGTTCGTACAGTCTTCCATAATCCCTACAATTTTTTCGATTGTACCATCCCTGCCGTCAATGGCAATGGTTGTTTCGTTTATCCACTTAACATGTCCATCGGGAGTTTTAATCCGATATGTATGAGATTTTTTTCCTTCACGGGTAAATTTGGCATAGATTTGTGAAAAATCCAGGATACCCTCTTCATACCAAAGTGATTTCCAATATTCAACCGTTAATTCCTCTTTAGAAATCTCCAAAATTTCTTCTATTTTGCTTGAAGCATAGCTAATTTCTCCTTTTTTAAGGTCAATTGAAAATAGAGCTAAACCTAAATTGTTTAGAAGATACTTAAGATGAGATACGGTTTCACCTTCATTAAAAAATGTTGCAATATCATCAACAAATGTTTCCATGTTGTTTTCTTTAATACCTTCAAGATAAGCATTTTTGATCATTTGTGCTTGTATATCTACTTGATTTTGTTTTTTTCGAAATCGATCTAGTAATTTCATTTTCTGCCCCCCGGGAAAATCTAGTGAAAGTTTTTCATGTTACATTCCGGTAGTTTCAATCCATACTCAATGAAAATCTTAAACTTCAAATGAAATGTCATTAAATAAAAAAAGAAACTACACCGAATAACGGGAGTCCTTTTTACTCTCCATTATTTTCGGAAACCCGACTACCATAGCATAGCTGCCTTAGGCTCGTGGCTTTGCGTCCTTATCTTTTAATAAGTTTGCCTTTATCGATATAATATTTTATCTAACTATTTATAGTGCTTTAGTATTATCTAATAATATTAAAAAGAGAATATACTTTCAACATCTTTCAACAAAAACCAAAAGATTCCACTGCATTTTCATAATATCCCAAATAATTTCCAGTAAAAGCGCTATAAATCACACTGTTATTTTGATAATTCATATAATATAAGCTTGTCCTTTTAACGTAGAATGAAAAACTTCCACAAATCACAGGAATTTAACTAAAAAAAGGCAATCCACTTGGGTTGCCTTTTTCCTTGTTAGTTTCATCAATACACTTCACACATTCCATTCCATCACTTTTTTACTTTTATTTTCTCGGGTATGGTCTTCCAGTACAATGGGTCTTCTAAGCCAAGTCGCCAAATCCCGATTCCCCGTAAGTTATATTTTTCTGCAAGGTCTAGTTTAAACCGCAGACTATTGCTATTCTCAAACCATACCTGGTGGCTATGCTGTTCTTTATCTACGTAACTGAAATGAGGTGTTTGGGAACGGGAGTCCCATATAACTTTAGCATTATATTTTTCTTTCAGATCCATTATCTGTGCATAGGAGCTATAAACTGCTTTTTCTGTTGTTATATCCCAGTCACATCCATAACCCGCGATACCAAGTAAAATTTTTGATGGTGATACTCCCTGTTCCAAAGCATAACGAATCGTTGCTTCTGTCCAATCGACTGATGCTGTTGATCCGGGTGTTGTTCTTGGGTTGTGCTCATCGTATGTCATAATCATTAATCCATCAGAATATTGACCAAGTTTTTCGTAATCAAACCACGGTGACCAAGGATTAGCACGGGAATCACCTGTGTTTGCCGGAACTGAAACCGTAACTTCTTTTCCGTCACGATTTAGTGCATCAGACAATTATTTTATAAACAGACTAAAGCAATCTCGGTCAGCCAAATTCAAATTTTCCATGTCGATATTAATACCGTCATATTTAAACTGAGATATTTCATTGCGTAGGTTCTGAATGAAAACATCCCGGTTTTTATCGTTAGTAAGGACATTACTTGCTACCTGCTTGCCCTTATCGACGGTTTCATAGAAGAGATTATGTACAACCATATATACCTTTAGGTTTTTATCATGAGCACTCTGAATAACCTGTCTTTTATGATCTGATGTAACGGAATCTATAAGATTTCCCGGTTGTTTATCATCAAGCTTGTACCAAAAAGGTGCAATGATACTTAACCTAGTGAATTGCGAGTTAACTGTAGGTTGAGACCCTGGTAACGATCCTTCCTGTTCTGTGTAGAAACCTAAAACCTCACGGGGAATTTTATCATTTTTGTGTTCCTCATTTCTTTGTGACTGACTACAAGATGACATTAGTAATAAGGTCATGCTTAAAGAAATAATGGTGATTGACCAATAACAATTCTTCGCCATAATTACACCTTCTTCTATTTTGTATATTATTTAAGTTGATAAGAAAGGTTGAAACTTATTCATCTTTAAGAAGCTCTAAATTGCTTAATCGTATCAAACGTCTTTGTTACAGGCATCTATTATCATTATCAAATGTTTCAATTCTATTATAATTATTAAAAAAGAGCACATACGGTTTCATTTTCGTAGGATTAACTTTATAATGCGCACAAGACGATTTTTTTAGTGAAAAATTATACTACTAGCTTAAGGAAGGAGATCGTTTATGAAAAGAATAATGTTTACATTATTGACCGGTCTAATGGCAGTTGTTTTAGCAGCATGCGGAGGAAATGGAGAAAGTACAGAGGCTAAAAATGACAATAAAGCAAAAACAGCGGAAACCGGTCAGCAGAAGGAACAGCAAAAGCAAATGGAAGAAATGCAAAAGAAGTTAAAAGCACAGCAGATAGATGAAAAGAAAACTGTTGCCATAGTGAATGATAAAAAGATTTTAGGAAGCGACTATAATAGCACTTTAGCATCAATACAAGGACATTTGCAGCAAATGGGTCAAGATCCGACTTCTGAAGAAGCTGCAAAGCAAGTCAAAGATCAGACAATCGACAGCTTAGTCGGACAAACTCTTCTACTTCAAGAGGCAGACAAAAAAAACTATAAAGCTTCTGAGGCAGATATTAAAAAACAGCTGGACGAAATAAAAACACAGTTTAAAACGGAAAAAGAATTCGAAGCCGCTCTTAAAAAATCCGGTATGGACATAAAAATACTTGAAACTCAAATAGCTGCCGATATTAAACTCAGACAGTACATTGAGAAAGAAGTTCCAGTTGGTGAAATATCCGATGAAGAAATTCAACAAATGTATGATCAATTTACGGAACAAGGAAAGAGTACTGGACAAGAAATCCCAAAGCTTGAAGAAATAAAGCCGCAAATCGAAGAATCGCTTCAACAGCAAAAACAGCAGGAAAAACTCGCCAAGCAGGTTGAAGAGTTAAAGAAAAATGCGAAGATCGAAATTAAAATTTAAGACGTTACACACAAAAATGACAACTCAAGGGGCTTCTGACAAATGTCCCTTCAAATGAAAAAGAAGATGAATCCCTACAAAATGTAGTGTTCATCTTCTTTTTTTCACGTATCACAATGTTATGTGTACTTTTAATAAAACGAACACGAGTTGTTCTTAATCGGGTCTTAATATGTATGCCCCACCTCTCACTCTAATAATGATTTATATTCTTCAACATCATCAAATTCTGTACCAAAATAAACTGGGGTGGCATTGACATTTTTCAAGTTAATGGGTTTACCGTCATTTAGTTTTTTTACGATTAGATCAAAGGAGTTGTCACTATTTAATGTGATTTCGATTTCTTGCATTTCACCATTAAGTTTATACACATTATTTTCTACTTTTTCATAAGTTCCTTTATCGACTTCCCTGTTATCAATGTATTCGACGAAAGTATGATCTCCCGGTTGAAATGTCATTAGAACAATATAACCCTCTACATGTTCGCTTTGGTAGCCCCCTTTTAAAGGCGGTGTAGTGTTAGATGAACATCCAATTATAAGTAAAACCATAATAACCGGTAAAAATAACATACCAACTATTTTCTTCCCCATTAAAGTCCCACCCCTTGATAAACGTTAATCCATTAAAAAAGCAAACGGACTTAACCGTTTGCCTTTATTTTACAACAGTAAGAAACCAATTGAAATTGGAATAAAGCTATAAAGTAAAATCATGACACAGAAGCCCATGATGTCCCGAATATGCAATCCTGCAATTGCTAATGCAGGCAATGCCCAGAATGGTTGAATCATATTGGTCCAGGCATCTCCCCATGCAACACCCATTGCCGTTTTCGCAATGTCTGCATCAATAGCTGCCGCTGCTTCGATCATAATCGGCCCCTGAACTGCCCACTGGCCACCACCTGATGGTACAAATACGTTGATAAGCCCCCCACTCACAAATGAAAAGAATGGCAACGTGTGCGCATTTGCAAATGTGAGGAACCACAAAGCAATTTGCTCGGACATTCCTGATAAAGTAACCATTCCCATAATTCCGGCATAAAACGGGAATTGAATGATAATTCCTCCTGCATTTTTTACTCCGTTCGTTACCGTATCTAAGAACTGTTTCGGTGTTTTATGCAGCATGATTCCTAAGAATAAGAAAAGAAAGTTTACAATATTAATATTTAAATCGAAGCCCTTGGTAACAAAGTGATAGACGATAAAGCCCAAGCCCATGATGCCGATCAACATCGAGACAATCACACTGTTTTCAATTTTTTCTGCTGGTGTAGTTGGATTTTCCATTCCTGTTGTAGAATCCGTGTCATCTGGAATCACCCAACGGGATCGATCTTGGTTGATTGTATTGGTGCTTCTCATTAGGAAATGGTTAAAAATTGGCAGTGTTACTACTAGAGCTGCGACAATAAATAGATTGGATGGGCTAAAAAGAGTTTCACTTACCGGAATAACGCCCATTTTTTCTTCTAAAAAGTGACCAGGAGTTGCCACTGTTAATGGAATTGAACCTGAAAATCCTCCATGCCAAACCAAAAATCCACTATATGCCCCAGCTACTAAAATACGAAAATCTGCAGATGGTACTTGCCTGGCCACATGGATGGCAAACAGGGCCCCAACCACTAGTCCAAATCCATAATTAATTAAACAGGCAATTGTCGCCACAAACGTTACAAGCATAACCGCATGTGCAGGTGTTTTAGCCAATTTACTTAATCTAGCAAGAAAATTCTTAATAATAGGTGCATTGGCCAAGACATACCCTGTTACTACTACAAGAGACATTTGCATCGTAAAAGCAAGTAAATCCCAAAAACCTGTTCCCCAATGTGAAACCATCTCAACCGGTCCGCTTTCTGTAAACAAGATGCCTAAAACAAACACTAAGAAGGTAAGAATAATCGCAAAGATAAAGGCATCTGGAAGAAAACGCTGAACGAGCCGAACGAAAAAGTTTGTTACTAGTTTCATTAACTCACTCCCCATATAAGTACTTGCTGTTATTATATTGAGAAGAGTTATAGAATATGAGAATGGTTAATCTTTAGTGCTTTTTCACTATTTCAAACTAGAAAATTTATAGGGATTAGGTCTTGTTTAGCAATTGGAATATAATCGTCTTTGAAAAATGGTGTTTTATTGCCTTAGATTGTTTCACTTTAAGTATTCGGCTTTCCATTTATCTTGTTTTTCTACTGGGCTAATCTCAGAAATATCTTCATTTCCATAATTAATCTTTAATCTCTAGCCGGGTAGAAGTTGTAATGCAATTGCTCCTGTACACAACAAACGCTCAGATTTGTCTGAGCGTTTGCTTTATACTACGTTATTAATGCCTTTATTTTTTCAAATTTTATTTAGATAATAGGCTTAAGACAGTATTCAAGACGACGTTTACTCCTTTTTCGCATTCCTCCAAGGTGGTTAGTTCTTCTTCGCAATGGCTTTTTCCGTTTTTGCTCGGTACAAACAGCATGGTGGTAGGGATATAGCTTGCGATGAACTGCGCGTCATGCCCGGCACCGCTAACCATGCGTTTATGGGTGTAACCAAGTGATTTTGCAGAGTCCTCTATAAGATTGCAGAGTTCGGGCTTGAACCAAACCGTATCTCGTTCCCATAATTTCGTTGCTTCTATCTTACATCCTTCATTCATTTCCAAATTAGGAAGACCTTCAACAAAATTTTTCACATTGTTAACGATATCCATATCCTTGTGCCGGGCCTCAAGGGTAAATACAACTTTATTCGGAATAACTGTATGAATGCTTGGATAGACATTCATCCTTCCAATTGTAAAAACTAGGTCATTATCTAAAGAACCAAGGTATTTCCGTATCTCGTTTATAAGGTTATTCGTTGCAAATAATGCGTCCTTGCGCATGTTCATCGGGGTGGTACCTGCATGATCGGATTCACCAGTCACTTCAATTTCATAACAAGCCATACCTACAACACATTCTACAACACCAATCGAAAGCGCTCCCGATTCTAAAATTGGTCCTTGTTCAATATGTAATTCAAGCAAAGCGGTTGCTTCTTTAAGGCGGTTTTCCACATGCCCTTCGTATCCTATCGCCTTCAGTGCTTCGCCAAAAGTAATTCCTTCTGAGTCCTTCTTTTGCATCATGAAGGACTTTTCAAATTTACCTGCGAGCACACCTGATGCCATCATCGAAGGCTCGAATCTAGCACCTTCTTCATTGGTAAAATTCACAACAGTAATTGGAATTTTAGGTTTAATATTATGGTCTACGAGGGTTCTTACTACTTCTAAACCGGCTACTACCCCTAATACACCATCAAATCTGCCTCCTTTTTTGACAGTATCTAAATGGGAGCCAATCAGGATAGGAGGTTTTTTCTCAGTGCCTTCAAGTGTAGCATACATACATCCCATATCATCAATCTTCACATCCATACCTAATTCCTCACAGCAGGCTTGGAAATAATCTCTGGCGTGTCGGTCTTCATCTGATAAAGCCAGCCTTGTCACTCCATTCTTTTCTGTCCTGCCAAAGTCTGCAAATCGCTCCAATTCGTTCATTAATCTTTCCCTATTGATTAACAGTTTTTGTTTTTGCAACATTGAAGACTCCCCTTTAATTAGTGATAACCAAAGATCTTCTTTCATTTTACTATTTGTTGGAGTTGAGCATAAACAATCATAATTGCTACGAACGAGACTTCGTCATACGCATCCCAAATTAACACAAAAATCTTAATGTATTAGTTACTTAAATATTCAGTTATTTATGATTATAACTATATGTATCATAATGTCACTATACAAAATGTAAAAGATATAAACGAATTATTTTATAGTATGTCAAATTTCAAATCCAAACGCATTCACTGATTTAATGACGTCACAACCATCATGAAGTATCTATTTAATGTAAACACTATTTACTTAGTTCGACCAATAATAATACATGCAAATAAGTTTTTTTATAATAATTATCAAACAACAAATCAAGTAATTTTATCCGTTTCCCGTTATCCATTTTTTCAATTGCTTTCATTACCTCTTCATCAGTCATTAATAGTAACCTCATTTTACAGAGTTCCATTTTAATCAATAATACAACAATCGTTGAAATTTAGATTCCTTATTTAATATAGGTTTATTGAGTACCGGCCAAAAGGAAAATTCAGATTTATAGGCAATGAAGTTAAGATCACGTCAGATAAATGAAAAAAACAATTAAAAAAGACCGACTCAATAAATAACGGGTTCGGTCAATACGATCTGCCGTATGGAACAAACTTTATGGCGGCACAGGACCTCAACCGACGGAACTTGAAGAAGAGAAATAATTATAAAGAAAACGGACCAACGGATTGTCTCTCGTGGTCCGTTTTCCTTAAGGATTATGCACGTCTCTTACAATCCCGAACAAAAACCATTCACCTTGACGTTCTTTAAAAACAAATCTAAGGGCTTGCCAATCATATTCATCCTCAGTTGCTTCAGAAAAGTATTCAACATATTTTGCATCCGGAAAATTTTTTGAGATGGTATTAATCACACCACCACTTTCAACAGATGAACTATTAAAGTTCACAGTATCGTACTTTAATGGGTTGCCATAAATACTTTTGAAAATATATTCTTCTACATATTCGTCCTTTGTTTTTATTACTTCTAAACCAGTCAGTTCTACTCCCCAAGTGACCTTAACTTGCTCTGCTTGTTTTAATGTTTCCTTATTTAAAATCACTTCATTTGAGGTAGGGCTTCCTAGATCAGCAAAAAGAGAAAAAGTTAACCCATCGGGGTGAGTCATTTCAGAAATAGTAGTCCAATCATGACTTTCCAATGCGACAAACAACTCTTCACTCATTTTTAATAGTTCATCCTCTGTAGTAGCACCAGATGGATTACTACAAGCTGCAAGCAAAATAGAGAAGACAATAATATATAGCTTTTTCAAAATACATCCCCCTTTAACAGCGATGACACAATATTAATAATAATACAAAATTTAACAACATTTAAAAATACTTCAAATGAACTATGAGTTAATAAAGAATGAATAACCTTTACCTACTAATCATTCTTGGATAAAAAGCAGCCATACAAAAAGAGTTTTAAAATAGCACATACTCTCGAAGGATTAAGTAATCTTCTAGATTTCATTAAAGAGGTAGAGGATGTATCAGGGGGAAGACCTCCTATTGTATTAGAATTCACTGGACATTATCACACACCGATTATGCAATATTTTGAGGACAGAGGATATTTATTGATTATCGTCAATCCTCTCATATCATATCGGGCTAAGAGTTCTAGTTTACGCAAGGTAAAGACGGATATTGTTGATGCTCACCACCTGTGCGAGCTTTACTATAAAGAAGACTTGGAGCCTTATAGACAACGGGGAATCCAACTTTTAAACCTGCGTAATCTGACAAGGCAACATGAAAATATTACAGGCATGTTTGTACAAACTAAACTGCAGTTTCAGGCAATTTTGGATCAAGTATTTCCTCAATACTGTGGGGTTTTTGGGTCCTTATATTCAGATGTTTCATTACTAACGCTACAAGCATTTCCTACTTCAGAAGAAGTCTTGAAAGAAAGCAAAGAAACCATCGCTAACAAAATAAAGGAGCTATGTAAAAGTCGTTCACAACAATGGGCAAACAATCAGGCAGAAAAACTAATGGCTGCCGCGGTTCAAAACCCGTTCCAGAAAACCTTATATCATAGCCTTTCTTTAAGCTTGGGTATGTATATTAATATGCTTCTCGAATACAAAAAGCATCTATCCAAGCTTGAGATTGAGATAGATGCTTTAGCGAAAAGTATTGAAGAATATAAAATTATCCAATCAATCCACGGAATCGGTGAAAAAATCGCTGCCACGATTATTTCTGAGATTGGGGAAATTGATCGGTTTAATCACTCTAAAAAGTTAGTTGCATTTGCCGGAATTGATCCAAGTGTCTTTGAATCGGATAACCAAAAGAGGTTCTAGTAGACTACGACATGCCCTGTATATGGCTGTTAAATGTGCCATTCGTGATTGCAGGAAACAGAAAACGACAGATGAAATCCTTCCTCGTAACAAGCGATTACGAGAGTTTTATGATAAGAAACGTGAAGAAGGAAAACCCTATAAAGTGGCTGTAATAGCATGTGCGAATAAACTCTTACATTGGATTTATGCACTTTTAAAAAGTAAATCGGCTTTCCAAGATCTAGCCTAATTTAAAAATATAACTAAACAGACCAAAACTTTCCAAACACCGAACGTTGGAAGGTTATTTGGCATGCATAAATTTAGTATAGCATGAGATATTTTAAGTTTTTATTGAAAAAATATTGAAAAACTATTAGCTGGTTTAGTTGAACAAGATTTTATTG
Source organism: Bacillus sp. JJ1566 (assembly GCF_036962685.1). Classification (NCBI taxonomy): domain Bacteria; kingdom Bacillati; phylum Bacillota; class Bacilli; order Caryophanales; family Bacillaceae; genus Bacillus; species Bacillus sp. JJ1566. Next base: position 13,162 of record NZ_JBALOP010000051.1, read on the forward strand.
ATAATCTGACTTAGTTAGTCCATATATATCAGAGTCCTCAAAGACACCTGATTTCATAGTGTCTTGTCTTAAAACCCCTTCTTTTTTCATGCCAACTTTCAACATTACTTTGCTTGAAGCAGGATTCTTTGACATAGCCTTTGCCCATATTCGGTTAAGATTTAGTTCTTCGAAACCATATCTGACTATTTCCTTAGCAGCTTCAGTTGCATAACCATTTCCCCAATATTCCTTACCGACCCAATAAGCTAATTCAGCTTTCTTATGGGTATCGTTTACACGAATTGTCATAGTTCCAATTAAAACATCCTCAGATATTAGAACAATAGCAAAAGGAAGAATACCGTTTTTTACCATTTCAGGATGTTGTTTTATCCACTGCGCAGCGGCTTCTATTGGATATGGATGTGGTATACCTAATGTTGTTTTAGCAACATCTTTGTTGCCAGCCAGTTCTTGCACCCTGGTTGCATCTTCCATTGTAAATGGGCGAAGAATTAAGCGGTCCGTTTTTAATATTGTTAACACTTCTCAGTCCCCCATAATTATTTTTATCTCTTATTCAACAATCCTGCTTCGTTAGTTGAAGAACACCATTTCATAATTTTCAATATATTTTAACATAGATTTCTCATCTCCATACTAAATTTTTCTTTCCGATATCCAATCAGCACGTGTTTTAACATGTGAATTAGCAAAGGCACATAAATTTATGTACTCTTGTTAATCCCTCTGCTAATTGCGGTTCCAGTTCCTCTATATAAATCATCTAAACGTTGATATAACAACAAAAGGGGACACCAATTCATATGCGAATTGTGTCCCAAAATGCTCTGTTTTTTATTGTTTTCTCCCCATCAACCGAACCCGTTACTCAATAAAATCGGTCTTTTAAATTTTTTATAGGTAGTGCACAGCACATTCACTTTCATAGATATTCTAGAACAAATTTATTTAGCAACTAGCCCAGGAATCGCTCCACTCCAAAGGTTATGAAGTTCATCAACCGTATCCTCTATAACATGTTCACCATTTACGAATACAATCAATTTTCCATTGTTCGTTACCGAGCCAATTTGGGTCGCTTCTGTCCATAGATTTTGAAACTGTTCTTTGTTTTCTGCTTTTACAGTTACTAAAAATCTTGATTGTGATTCACTAAATAACGCTACCGTTGCGTCACCTGTTAAGCTAACTTCAACACCTAAACCTTGTCCCTTAAACAAACTCTCTGCTAAGGAAACAGCAAGTCCGCCTTCAGATAAATCATGTGCAGATGCGACAAGACCATCTCTAATTGCAGTTGTAAGTAAGTTTTGACGGTTTGCTTCAACTTGTAAATCAATCACTGGCGCTTTTCCTGAATATTTTCCAGCCATCACATTTTGTAGTTCACTTCCACCGAATTCAGGGAATGTTTCACCAATTAAATAAACAAGGTCGCCATTATTTTGGAAATGGTTTGGTGTTACATATTTTGTATGTTCAATTAATCCGACCATACCAATGATTGGTGTTGGAAGAACCGCTTCGTCTTTTGATTGATTATACATAGAAACGTTACCGCTAATAACGGGTGTCTCAAGAACAAGACATGCCTCGCTGATTCCATCAATGCTTTCTTCCATTTGCCAAAATACTTCTGGATCGTTTGGGTTACCGTAGTTTAAGCCATCAGTAATAGCAAGTGGTTTTGCACCGGAACAAACAAGATTACGTGCTGCTTCAGCTACAGCAATTTGCCCGCCAACTTTAGGATCTAAATAAATATAACGAGAGTTACAGTCCGTTGTAATCGCAATTGCTTTATCCGTTCCATCGATCTTCACGATTGCTGCATCAGATCCAGGACCAACAATGGTGTTTCCTTGTGCCTCAGCGTCATATTGCTTGTATGCCCATTCCTTACTAGCAATTGTCGGCTGCTGTATAAGCTGTCTTAACATCGCTTGGTGATCGTCAACTGCTGGAACTTCATTCTCAATCGCTTGGAATTCTTGATAGTATGCCGCTTCTTTTGATGGTAAATAATAGACAGGTGCTTCATCGGCTAAAATATTGACAGGAATATCTGCGACAATCTCACCATGCTGTTTAATACGGAAGGTTTTTTCTTCAATAACTTCACCAATCACTGCCGCATCCACATCATGTTTCGCAAAAATATCAAGAATTTCCTGCTCTTGACCTTTTTTCGCGACCAATAACATTCGCTCCTGTGATTCTGACAGCATAATTTCATAGGCATTCATACCTTCTTCGCGTTGTGGAACAAGGTCAAGATTCATCTCAATTCCCGTTCCTGCTTTCGCTGCCATTTCACTCGCTGATGAAGTTAACCCCGCAGCACCCATATCTTGAATACCAACTAACGCATCCGAATGAATAACTTCTAAACATGCGTTCATTAATTTTTTACCGATATGTGGATTACCGATTGCAACTGCAGATGTGTTTTCTTCGTTTCCACCTTCGACAACATCTGAAGAAAATGATGCACCACCAACTCCGTCTAGTCCGGTATCTCCACCCGCATAAATAACGATATTTCCTACACCAGCGGCAACACCCTTTTGGATATCATCATGAGAAATGAGCCCAACAATCATGGCATTGACTAAAGGATTTTCTTCATATTGCTTATCAAATTGTATCTCGCCACCAACAGTTGGAACCTCGATCACATTGCCATAGCTCGCAATTCCACGTACAACCTCAGAAAATAACATTTTCGTATGGTCATTATCTAGATTGCCAAAACGTAATGAGTTCATAGCTGCAATTGGTTTTGCTCCCATTGAGAAGACATCACGATTTATTCCACCAACACCTGTTGCTGAACCCTCAAATGGCTCAACAAAAGACGGACTATTATGACTTTCAATTTTAAAAACAACGGCTTGATTATCTCCAATATCAACAACCCCAGCACCTTCACCAGGTCCTTGTAAAACATGACTTCCTTTCGTTGGGAACTTTTTAAGTAATGGTTTCGATGATTTGTAGCTACAATGCTCGGACCACATGGCAGAGAAAATACCTGTTTCTGTGTAGTTGGGATGACGTTTTAATAGATTCTTTGCTAGTCGATATTCTTCGTCTGTTAATCCCATCTCCTTGTAAATTTGTTCATTTTCAATTTGTTCTGGACTAATGTTATGTTGCGACATCAATAATTCCTCCAAAAAATAATTTAATTTGTTTGCTAAATAATGCTTATTTTTTTCAACGAAGCTAATCGCATCTTCGATATCTTGTGCACGATTTACCTTCATCTTTCCTTTTCCATCATAGCCTCCACGACAGGTTTTGACAACAATCGAGAATCGAATATCTTTCAATACAGTTTTGTATTATTTTCCAATTTTTTGGTAAGGGTTTCATCAAAAGTACCTATTTTCGCAGCTCAAATTCTCGGATTCGTCATCCAGATGGAGGATTGCTCTAGATTGGAGGAGATTTATGATTAACTCGTTACGTTTGCGTGGAGATACTGGGGAATGAACAATTAGAAAAAAGACCGACTACTTAAATCGGTCTTTAGGTATTCTATATACATAACTAACGTAAATTTTTCTTTGTACTGAATGACTCACACAATCAATTCTTGTCTAAGCGTAAGTCTCTTTAAATCGATTATAGGTCAGAAATCATTCCACCATCTACGACAAATTGAGCACCAGTTGAATAGCTAGAATCATCAGAGGCAAGATATACAACTAAATTAGATACCTCTACTACTTCTGCCCTTCTTCTTAGTGGAATATCCTGTTCAAGTTGCTTAAGATATTCTTCTACATATGGTTGATCAGCCATAGGTGTTTTAATAATACCTGGATGGACAGAATTTACACGGATGTTAAATTGTCCAAGCTCGGCAGCCGCACCTTTGGTCATACCCGTTACTGCATGTTTAGAAGCACTATACGCAATAGCCGTTGGCGCACTCACCAAACCATCTACAGATGAAATATTAACAATCGAACCGACACCAGCTTTTTTCATTGAAGGTACTACTTTTTGCATTCCTAAGAATACACCAAGCTCATCTACTTTAAATGTTAATTCAAAGTCCTTTACAGTTAGTTCTTCTAATGTTTTGAAGATTCCAATGCCAGCGTTATTTACCAACACATTAATAGGACCAAATGTTTCTTCAGTTTTTGCTACAACCTCTATCCAATTCTCTTCACTCGCAACATCTAGTTTAAGAGCAATTGCGTTTTCCCCTATTTCATCCGCTAGTTTTTGTGCGCCCTCCACGTTAAGATCCGTAATTGCCACTTTTGCTCCCTCTTCCACGAATTTCCGAGCATGCATGGCACCCATCCCTTATGCTGCACCTGTAATGATTGCTACTTTACCGTCTAATTTACCCATTATGAATTCCTCCAATTTAATAAATTTGTTGTAAAAATCAACCAACTTATCAATGTCAGAACTATTATCTGTCGACGGACTTTTCATTATTCTTATTGATTTCGAATATCGCAATTCAATAGCAGCAAAGCAAAAAGACTAGGTTTTAAATTCCCCTAGTCTTTTGGCTGTATTTTAGTAATGTCTTATTGTTCAGCTACTATAGGTCTTAGGCTTTAACATTCAATTTTATTTTTTTCAACAATTACTAGTAT
>NZ_JBALOP010000051.1:17847-18485 GCF_036962685.1 Bacillus sp. JJ1566
GTATAAAGTATAAAAGAATGAATGCGATAGAACTCCCAAGATATAATTCAAATTTTGATAAAAACATTTCTTTTGTCCAACCGTCATCTGGCAATAAAAAAGTAGCTAAAAAATTAGAAATTCCTATACCATCGTTGGCTTCAGGTATTAAACTCATCGTATAATTTTGACCTAAAGCAACACTTGAAAGAATTGTGAAAGCTATCATTGGTATTACAGCTTGAGACATTTTCATTTTTCTTTTTGAAATGAAAACTCCTGCTATAATTCCGTATAACACCATAACGAAAGTCATAAAAAACCTCCCTATTGATTCCTTTAAATTTCATTAATTGAATTTAATCACAGCACCATACTGACCAACCAAACAATAAAGTACATTGGAATTGCAACAATAATCCCCCCTGCAAGGAAGTAGCAGATAGACTTGAGAATAAACTTAAAAACATCATATATTGCTCCCGCTAAGTCATCAACAAACTTCATCACTTATAAAACCTCCCACAACTATAGCTTATTCCTCAATTTTAACATTATTTTCCTTTAGAAAATCAAAATTTATTGAGTTTATTTAAAAATGTTCATTTAAACTCTCCTGTATCATTGGCTTAATAACTTAAACAAAAATAAGCGATAAT